>NZ_JBYNTS010000010.1:0-119097 GCF_057784975.1 Novosphingobium sp. DS6-6
ACAGACCTGCCTCAACGGCCGCGATCACCCGCGACCGCAAATCCTCGGATATCGGTCTCACCATGCCTGCTGGCCTCCTATCCAGCAAACAGGATGAATCAGATTTTCAGCGCCAAGGGAATCGCAAACGACTCTATCAGGTCGGATTATGCTCTAGCGGAATGCCATTCGGCAACGGCCGGGTGTGCATATCCGCCACACCATGCAAGGTATCAGAAAGACGTTGATTTTTTGCAGCGCAAGAAGCGCCGGGCAATAACCGTAAAGGCCAGACACAACCGAACCAGTTCGGCCTTTTCGCACCAGCAACAATATCATCGTTTCGGCCGCGCGCGAAGGATAGTACTTTCCGTCGCGAAATCGGGTCGGTTCGGCGTGGTCAAGGATGCGTTGCGGGACCGGAGATGCCCCGACGGAATAGCACGATCTCGGTTATATGCTTGCCGGGTTATGCTTTTTAAGGGTCTGCAAGCCTCGATCCTTCCAAGTCCGAACAGGTCTGGCAAAGGTGGGATCATCAAATAACACGCCCTAATGCAGTGCAGCATGGAAAAACATGCAGTGCAATACGAACCATACCAGAAAGAACATCAAAGCGCTCGTGCGTCGCAGCAAACCTCCGGTTTGCGCTGCAATCCGGCTTTTACCACACGAGATTCATGGGTTTACAACTAATCCGGGCTATGGAATGCGTGTTAAAGACAGTGATATGAAGCGGACTGACGCTTGTTCGTATCGCTGCATACGTGGGAGCTTGGCGGGAACAAGCCAGCCCTGGATCGCGTTGGTAGAGGATGAAGCGGCGATAGCCGCAAAGGTCAAAAATCACTGGTTACAAGGGTTGCAGGATGTCTACTCAGTCTTTTCGTGACGATAACTTCGTCTCATTTCATGAAGCGCCTGTCGGCGAAAGGACGTCGGCTGCCAAAGGTCTTTTGATCGGCCTGGCGTTGAGCCAGGTCTTCTGGATCGGGCTGGCACTCCTCATCTTTTGAAGACGCAACAACGTCCAGCGTTTTGCCCGGACTCTTGCCGATGCATTGCGGGAGAAGCGCGACCTGCGCTTCTCCCGTTTGATTTCTGATTTCCACGTCAGCCCGGAACGCTTCAATAAGCCCCCCGCGCGAGAACGACGCTCGGCAAGGTGAGCAACAGTATCCTGACGTAAAGACGCAGCGAGCGCGCACGGCGATAAAACACGTCGCAGGCAACCCGGCGCTGATAGGTCGTATCGTGCCGTCGGGCGATCTGCCACAGGCCGGTGAGACCCGGCCGCACCGCGCAATAAGCGGCAAAGTGCCGGCCATAACGCGTCACTTCCGCATCCACGATAGGACGCGGACCGACCAGGCTCATATCGCCACGCAGCACGTTGATCAATTGCGGCAGTTCATCGAGGCTGCTTTTGCGCAGCACCCGCCCCAGGGCCGTGATGCGCGGATCTTTCTGCAACTTGTGCGTCGCCTGCCATTCCGCGCGGGCGACCGCATCTGTGGCCAGCACATGGCGAAGCCGGGCATCGGCATCGACGCACATCGAACGAAACTTGAGACAGGCAAAATGGGTTCCGCCTGCCCCCACCCGCCGATGCCGGAACAGCACCGGCCCCCCATCGGAAAGCCGAACGAGCGTGGCGATCGCCAGCATCAGCGGTGCAAAAACCAGCAGCGCGATCACGGCCACGGTAACATCCATGGCGCGAATCCAGACGTCCGCCCCGGCCGACGTCGCGTGCCCCTGTAGCCGACGCCAGCGCGCGCCGGCCTGACGTCGCGGCATGATGTGATCTGCCACCGCCACCGGAAGCGTCCCGTTCCACATGACGACGGGATCCCGAGCCAGATCGTCCCGCACCGCGAGATTGTGTTGATGCGTCACCGTTGCCATTCCCACACCGGCGGTGCCAGACCGCGGCACTCCCCGTGGGGCAATGATAGGAACAGCCGGCAAAGCCAGTCAGCGAGCGATACAGCCGAGATGGTTCGTTAGCGACGGCGTATCGGGCAAGGCAATCAGCCAAGCCGAAGAACGCCCCAGACGATCATTGCCCAGGCAACCGCCGAGGATCCACCAATGATGATTACCCGTAGCCATAGCGGATAAAGCGGCTGATCGAGCGGGACCTCCTCGACGATCGGTGGAACGCTTGCTTCACAATACCTATGGAAACGCGAAAAAACAGGGTTTTGCCTGATAAAGCCGTGCTTCGACGCGGATCGCCCGTCCGCCGCCGGAAAATCGGACGCATCGCCTGATCGGGATTGGGCAACGGGCATTGGCAAAGACCTCCGCCACCAGATTAGCCCGGTAAGCCTGAAACAAGTGTCGATTGCGGATCGGGGGCCTTACGTATTGCACTGGGAAAGACTGCCTAGCCGATCTGGTGATTTGGCCACGGCAAATATTCTCGAATGTGGATGTAAGTGCTGCAGATGACCCGGCGCCGGACAGAGGCGACAGGTAGCAGCCACAGCTGCGGCCGGTGCGTCTCCGGGCAGCAATCGTCGTCGCCGCTTTGCCACGGCCTGTCGGTCGGCTTTACAATGAGCCATGGTGACGGCGGCGACATGCGCTCATCTTTACGGTAGATCAATGATTTGGGAAACTTGGCACGCTCCGTGCGTTAACAAGCTCGTCTCGAAGGTGTCTTCTTCGTGAGGCGGAGCCGACAGACGCCCCCGCGTCGCCCAGCTCCGCCTCCCCCGAAAATCCTGGCATATCTGCAAAAAAGAAAACGCGGTCCCGTTGGGAACCGCGCTTGCGAGGCGTCAGCGCCGGTCATTCCGGCAAAGTCGTGCCGTCAGGCCGGCTTCACCTCTGCCTCTTCCATCAACTGAGCCAGCTCGCCTGCTTCGTACATTTCCATCATGATGTCGGAGCCGCCGACGAATTCGCCCTTCACATAAAGCTGGGGAATGGTCGGCCAGTCGGAATAGGCCTTGATCGCCTGCCGGATGTCCATGTCCTGCAAGACATCGACACTGGCGTACTCCACCCCCAGACGCTCGAGAATCGCGACAGCGCGGCTGGAAAATCCGCACTGCGGAAACAACGGCGTGCCTTTCATGAACAGGACAACGTCGTTGCCCTTGACGATCTCGTCGATGCGCTGCTCGGTAGACATGGCGGGGTAAGTTCCTTTCACGGGACTATTTGGGGGCAGCCGTGGTCAGTTGCAAGGCATGCAGCACGCCCCCCATGCGCCCGCCCAGCGCGGCATAGACGGCCTTGTGCTGCGCCACGCGGCTGATGCCGGCAAACGCGGGGGAAACGACATGGGCCGCATAGTGATCGCCGTCACCGGCAAGATCGGTGATCGTGACTTCGGCATCGGGCAAGGCCGCGCGGATCATGGCTTCGATTTCGGCTGCCGACATGGCCATCAGAATTCACCCATCAACTGGCGGCGGGCCTCGACAGCCTTGGCATCGAGCGCTGCGCGGATTTCCTCTTCGCCGATATCGGTCCCGGCCGCAATCAGATCGCCCAGCAGCTTGCGCACCACGTCTTCGTCACCGGCTTCCTCGAAATCGGTATGGACCACGGACCTAGCATAGGCTTCCGCCTCGGCCTGGGTCAATTTCATGCGTTCGGCCGCCCATTGGCCGAGCAGGCGGTTGCGACGGGCGTGGACGCGGAACATCATTTCCTCGTCGTGGGCGAACTTGGCTTCGAACGCGCGCTCGCGATCATCGAACATGGTCATTATGGTCGGTCCCGTTGATGTTCCTGCCCTTGCGGATAGTCAGCCGCCCGCCACGCCGCAAGGGGAAGCTGCTTCAACGCCCGGTTGCGGGCGTAAACCGGTCAAGGCCGGTGTAAGCGGCAAGGAACGCCAGCACGTCGGCGCCCCCGGCAATCGCCTTGTCCACGCTTTTGCCACCGCCATGGCCGGCGCCGCGCTCCACCCGCAAGAGATGCGGCAGCGGGCCGATGTCGGCCGCCTGCAACGCGGCCACATATTTGAAGCTGTGCGCAGGCACGACCCGGTCGTCGGTATCGGCCGTGGTGACCAGAATCGCCGGATAACGGACGCCATCGCGAATGTTGTGGTAGGGGGAATAGGCACGCAACACATGCCAATCGGCCGGCCGCGCCGGATCGCCATAGTCGTTTACCCAGAACCGGCCGGCGGTGAACCTGTCGAAACGCAGCATGTCCATCACGCCGACATCGGGATTGGCGGCGGCAAACAGATCGGGCCGCTGGTTGACCACCGCGCCAACCAGCAGGCCGCCGTTGGAACTGCCCTGAACGGCAAGGCCGCCGCGGGGCGTGATCCCTTGGTCGATCAGGTACTCGCCCGCGGCAATGAAATCGTCGAAACTGTTCTGCTTGGCGGCAAGGCGCCCGCCATCGTGCCACGCATCGCCGAATTCGCCGCCGCCACGGATGCTGGCCAGGGCAAAGGCGCCGCCCGCCTGAAGCCAGGCCATGCGCACCGGAGACCATCCCGGGGTCAGCGCCACGTCGAACCCGCCATAGCCATAAAGCAGCGTGGGCAGCGCCTGCCCCGCCTGGGCGGCGCGACGGCTGCGTACCAGATAGAGCGGCACCATGGTGCCATCCTTCGAGCGATAGCGACGCTGTTCGACCACGAAATCGGCCGGATCGAACGACAGGCGCGGCTGCGCAAACGGCGTGGCGACGCCCGTCCTCATATCGAGGCGGAAAACGGTGGGCGGCAGGTTGAAGCTGGAAAACCGGTAGAACGTTTCGCTGTCTCCCGGCCTGCCGGCAAAGCCGTTGGCGACCCCGATGCCGTCGAGCATGATCGCGCGCGCCGGCTTGCCGTTCAGATCGGTCACCACCGCCGTGGTGGCGCCGTCGTGCCGATACGACAGGATCAGCCGATTGCCGACGACGTTTCCGGCAGCGAGGGTATGGTCGCGCGCGGGCACCACCACGCGCCAGCGCGCCGCCCCGTTGCCGAGATCCAGTTGCATCACCATGCCGTTGGGTGCGCCGGCATTGGTGATGAACCACAGGCGATCGCCCAACCCCTCCATCACTTTCCATTCGTGATCGAAATTGTCGATGAGGGGCATCACTTTCCATCCGCCGGCCCGCGGCGCGCCAGCGCGCAGATCCACCAGATGAACCATGCGCCGGGCATCGGTGCTGACGTCGGTGGTGATCACGGCCCAGCGCCCGTCCGACGTGACGAAGGCCTTGTGCGCCCATTCGGGATGATCGGGCGTGGCGAACACCAGTTCGTCGGCCGATTGCGGGGTGCCCACGCGGTGAAACCAGACCGCTTTGTTGGCCAGGACGGCCTGATAGGCCTGCCCTTGCGCCGGCGTGGGATAGCGCGAATAGAAAAAGCCTTCGTCGCCCAGCCAGCCGATGAGCGTGTCATTGGCCCATGGGAGGCTGTCGTCCAGCACCTGGCCGCTGCGCACATCGACCACGCCCAGGGTGCGCCAGTCGCTGCCATCGTGCTGACGGCCGAAAGCCAGATAGCGCCCGCTGCGCGATGGCACCCACAGATCGAGCGCCTGGCTGCCATCGGCCGACCAGGCGTTGGGATCGATCAGCAGGCGCGGCCTGGCGCCCAGGCCATCCTGCACATAAAGGGCGGACTGGTTCTGAAGGCCGCTGTTGCGCAGAAAGAAATAGCTGCGCCCGGCCTTGCGCGGCAGCGACACGCGGGGCGAATCAAACAAGTCGCGAATGCGTGCGGCAAAAGCTTCGCGGCTGGGCAGCGCTTTAAGAAAGGACGCGGTCAGGCTGCTTTGCCGCGCCAGCCAATCGGCAACATCGGGGCTGGTGCGCAGATCTGCCTCGAGCCAGCGCCAGGGATCGGCCACCGCCTGGCCGAACGGCTTGTCCACCACGCCGTCACGCCGCGCCTGGGGATAGAACGCGCGCGGCAAGACCAGGCCAGCCGCCGGCGGCAAAGGCCCCACGGGTGCAGGCGAGGCGCCGGAACCGCTCCGCTCAGCCGGGATGATGTCGACCGACGCGTCCATGCCCGCCTCCGACGCGGGGGCAGGCGCGGAGGCGGCGGCCTGTCCGCTCCACGCGCCAAGGCAGGCCAGCACTGCTGCCAGCCCCGCCTTCTGCCATCCTGTCCCAAACATTCTCATTGTCCGCACTTTCTAGCACCGGAGCGGAACCGGCACCAGAGCGTGCATCACGCCAGCGGCCTGAACGGCATGCGACAAAGGGGGATGATCAAAGGCGGGGTTTCAGCCCGGTGAAATGCGCCAGAAAAGCCTGCACATCGGCCGTCTCCTCGATCTGCTTGTCGATCGGCTTGCCCGAACCGTGCCCGGCGCGGGTTTCGATGCGGATGAGATGCGGCCTGGGCCCGATTGCGGCCGCCTGCAGCGCGGCGGCATACTTGAAACTGTGCCCGGGCACCACGCGATCGTCGGTATCGGCCGTGGTGACCAGGATGGCGGGATAATCCACGCCGCTGCGTATGTTGTGATAGGGCGAATAGCGGCGCAACACACGCCAGTCGGCCTCCTTGTCGGGATAACCATAGTCATCCACCCAATAGCGTCCCGCCGTGAATTGGTCGAAGCGCAGCATGTCCATCACCCCCACGGCCGGGCTGGCAGCCGCGAAGAGATCGGGACGCTGATTGGTGACCGCACCCACCAGCAAGCCGCCGTTCGAGCCGCCCTGGATCGCCAGGCCATGGCGCGGGGTGATGCCGTTGGCGATCAACCACTCGCCCGCCGCGATGAAATCGTCGAACACGTTCTGCTTTCGGGCACGGCGGCCGGCATCGTGCCAGGCATCGCCATACTCGCCGCCGCCACGCAGATTGGCGAGGGCAAAGGCGCCGCCGCTTTCGATCCACGTCATGAAGCCGGCCGAAAACCAGGGCGTCAGCGAGATGTTGAAACCGCCATAGCCATAGAGCAACGTGGGCAGCGGCCCCACCGCATCCTTGCGCCGCACGATGAACATCGGCACGCGGGTACCGTCCTTTGACGGATAGAACACTTGTTCCACCCGGAAATCGGCAGGATCGAACGTCAGCTTCACCGTTTCCCAGGGCGCGGTCTTGCCGCTGGCCGGATCGAGCCGCAGGATGGTCCCCGGCTGGATAAAGCTGCTGAACGCCAGATAGGCCACCGGATCGCCCGGGCGGCCGCTTATCCCCGCGGCGCTGCCGATGCCGGGCAGATCGACCGTACCCACCGGCTTGCCATCGAGATCGAAAGCAAGGACCTGGCTTTTGGCATCGCGAATATAGCTGGCAAAGATGCGATCGCCGGCAATGGTCACCGATTCCAGATTGTCCCGACTTTCCGGCACGATGGTGTCAAAGCGGGGTACCGCACCCGAAAGGTCGACGCGCACGATCTTCTTGAGCGGCGCGCCCTCGCCCGATACGAACCACAGCCTGTCGCCCACCGCATCAACAAAGTCCCACTGCGCCTTGAGTTGGGGCACCAGGGCCGAGACCGGCCCGATCGTGCCGCTGCTGACGCGCGCGACGTGAACCGTGTTGACCGGGTCGGTGCCCTCGCTGCTGGCGATCACCACCCAGCGCCCGTCGCTCGAAACACTGGCGGTATGGCCTCGCTCGGGTAGATCCGGCGTGGCGAATATCTGCTCGTCGGCGCTTTGCGGGGTGCCAAGGCGATGCAGCCATACCGTCTGGTTATAGTTCAGCGCCTGGAACGCCTGCCCATCCTTGGGCTGTTCGAACCGCGAATAGAGCAGCGCCTCGTTGCCCAGCCAGGCAAGCCCCGAAAACTTCACCCACTTCAGTTCGTCAGCCAGCGGCTTGCCCTCGGCAACGGTGACGAACCTGATAGTGCGCCAGTCCGAACCGCCATCCTGCACCGAATAGGCCAGCAGCCGTCCGTCATCTGAAGGCGCCCAGGCATCGAGGGCAGTGGCGCCGTCCTTCGCCCAGCCGTTGGGGTCGAGCAGGACCCGCCCCTTGGTCCCTGCCGGCGCATCGGCGGGCCGCACCAGCAACTGTGCCTGGTTCATGAGGCCACCGTTCCAGGTATAGAATGCCGTACCGCCACGCTGCACAGGCAGACCGAAGCGCGCATAGTCGATCAACGCCTTCATGCGCCTTTCCAGTGCCGGCCGTTCAGGCAATTGCTTCAAATAGGCAGCGGTAAACGCGCTTTGCGCCTGAACCCAGGCAGCGACTTTGGGATCGGTGCGAACATCGGCCTCCAGCCAGCGCCACGGATCGGAAACCTGTTCTCCGAAATGGTTTTCCGCCAGCGGAACCGGCGGACTGGCGGGATACGGCGGCAATGGCGACATGGCCTGATCCTTGGCGAGAACGGGCAGCGAGGCGGCAAGCACAAGCGGGGCGATCGCGAGCCAGAAAGGGTTCTTCATCAAAATGTCCCGATCACGAGCGTAGTTGCAGTGGAAACTAGCGCGGGATCGCCACGGCGCAACTGCCTTCCCCTACCCCGCACGGCAAAGCGCAGGCGTGGGCCCGGGCGCAAAAGAAAACGGGCGGAAGCGCAAAGGCCCCGCCCGCGATCAGGCCGATCTTCGGGCAGCATCCGCTGCCCAGCGGATCAGGCGCTTTCGAGTTCGTCTTCGTCGGCGCCAAGCACTGGCCCCGAATCAAGGCCCTTGGCGGCAACGTCGCGGTCGACCAGTTCGATAATGGCGATCGGCGCAGCGTCCGAAGCGCGATAGCCGGCCTTGATGATGCGGGTATAGCCGCCCTCGCGATCGGCATAACGCGCGGCCAGAACCTCGAACAGCTTCTTTTCCTGCGTGTCGTCAAGCAGCCGGGCATGCGCCAGGCGACGGTTCGAAAGGCCGCCCTGCTTGCCCAGCGTGATCAGCTTTTCGACATAAGGACGCAGTTCCTTCGCCTTGGGCAGAGTGGTGGTGATCTGCTCGTGCTTGATCAGCGCGGCTGCCAGATTGCGCAGCAGCGCAATGCGGTGCGAAGAGGTACGACCCAGCTTACGCTGGCCCAGCTTGTGACGCATGATGCTTTCTCCGTTCGTAGGGGGGCCGTGCGAGGTACCCCGATCCAGGCCGGCTTGAGGGGCGGCCTATCCCTTTTTGCGCAAAGTCGCGATATTCAGGCTCCGGCCAGGCCGATCGGGTTCGACCCCGTCCGGCCCGCCAGCACATCAGCCGAGCAATTCCTGCTCCAGCTTCTTGGCCATTTCCTCGATGTTTTCAGGCGGCCAGCCGGGGATGTCCATGCCCAGGCGCAGACCCATCGACGAGAGCACTTCCTTGATCTCGTTCAATGACTTGCGCCCGAAATTCGGCGTGCGGAGCATCTCGGCTTCAGTCTTCTGGACCAGGTCGCCGATATAGATGATGTTGTCGTTCTTGAGGCAGTTGGCCGAACGCACCGACAGTTCCAGCTCGTCCACCTTCTTGAGCAGGTAGCGGTTGAGCTGGTTGGCGTCGCTTTCTTCCGGCGCATGGGCCGAAACGCCGGCCAGCGAGGGCACGTGGCCGGTAGGCACCTGATCGTCGAAGTGGACGAACAGCGCCAGCTGGTCCTGAAGAATGCGTGCGGCATAGGCGACGGCGTCTTCCGGGGTCACCGTGCCGTCGGTCTCCACCGAAAGGCTCAGCTTGTCGTAATCAAGCTCCTGGCCGATACGGGCGTTGTCCACCTTGTAGGAGACCTGACGCACCGGCGAATAAAGCGAATCGACCGGAATCAGCCCGATCGGCGCATCTACCGGACGGTTGGACACGGCCGGGACATAACCCTTGCCGGTGTCGCAGGTGAGTTCCATGTTGAAGGTCGCGCCTTCATCCAGATGGCAGATCACCAGATCCTTGTTCATCACTTCGATATCGCCGGTAACAGCGATATCGCCAGCTTTGACTTCGCCCGGCCCGATCGCGGACAATTGCAAACGCTTGGGCCCTTCGCCCTGCATCTTGAGCGCAATCTGCTTGACGTTGAGCACGATGTCGGTGACGTCTTCGCGCACGCCGGCAAGCGACGAGAATTCGTGCAGCACGTTCTCGATCTTGATCGACGTGACCGCAGCCCCCTGAAGCGAAGAGAGCAGCACCCGGCGCAGCGCGTTGCCGAGCGTAAGACCAAAGCCCCGCTCAAGCGGCTCGGCAACGAAAGTCGCGCGACGCTTTGGATCGTGACCAGGCTTGATGTCGAGAGTGTTGGGCTTCTTCAGTTCCTGCCAGTTCTTGATGTTGACAGTCATGGAATTCCCCTAGGGTTTTTATCAAGAGCGCCGGGCATGAGCCACAGGGGCCGCCGCAACCGGTCGGAACATCAGGCGGACTTGGCGCGCGCGGTACCTCGCGCACCGTCCGCCGGCAGGCAGATCAGACGCGGCGACGCTTGGAAGGACGCACGCCGTTGTGCGGGATCGGCGTCACGTCGCGGATGGCGGTGATGGTGAAACCCACCGCCTGCAGCGCGCGCAGCGCGCTTTCACGGCCCGAACCCGGGCCCTTCACTTCCACTTCAAGCGTGCGCACGCCGTGTTCGGCGGCTTTCTTGCCGGCATCGTCCGCGGCCACCTGGGCGGCATAGGGGGTCGATTTTCGGCTGCCCTTGAAGCCCATCATGCCGGCCGACGACCACGAAATGGCGTTGCCCTGGGCATCGGTGATCGTGATCATGGTGTTGTTGAAGCTGGCGTTCACGTGCGCAACACCGCTGGTGATGTTCTTGCGCTCGCGGCGCTTGATGCGCTGTGGTTCGCGTGCCATGTGTTGAATTCCTGTCGAGAAACCGTTGGGAAGACCTGACCCGAAAGGCCGATCTTACTTCTTCTTGCCGGCGATCGGCTTGGCCTTGCCCTTGCGGGTGCGCGCATTGGTGTGCGTGCGCTGCCCGCGCACCGGCAAACCCTTGCGGTGGCGCAGGCCGCGATAGCAGGCCAGGTCCATCAGGCGCTTGATATTCATCGCGGTTTCGCGACGCAGATCGCCTTCCACGGAGTGTTCGGCGTCGATCGTCTCACGGATCTGGAGCACTTCGGCGTCGGACAGATCCTGAACGCGACGGGCATGATCGATGCCGAGCTTGTCGGCAATCTGGCGGGCCTTGAATGGGCCAATGCCGTGAATATAGGTCAGCGCCACGATCACGCGCTTGTTGGTGGGGATGTTGACCCCGGCAATACGAGCCACTTGTTTCTCCGTTTGCTCCACAGGACGCCGAATCGGCTTCGACGCCCTATCTCATCGCGACAAAACTCGCCGAAAACGCCGATTTCCAAGCCCGCGCAAGCACTTGCATCGGACTGGCAATAGACCCTTCTCGCTCGAGTGAAAGGCGCGCTTAGGGCTTTTGCAGGCAGACGTCAACCAGTAAGGGCGCGCTCGCCAGACAAACCGGCGGGCGCGCGATCACCCGCAGGAGCGGAAGATTGCCTGGCGATGCATGCATCATACGGCACAACTGCGATGGCGCAAAGCGCAGATTGGCATGGCCACAACGGGCAATGCGCTTAACGATCGGAGCTTTTGCCCAGGGCGGCGTCGAAAGCCGCCTGCGCATCCTTCTGCGCGGTGGTTTCGGCGGCGGTTGGATCAAGGGGCGCGACGGGCACAGGCGCATCCGCGGCAGGCCTGGAAGGAACCGGCCGCAAAGGTGCCGGCTTGGCAGGTGCAGCCTTGCCGGCCGGGGCCTTGCGCGGCGGCTTGGCCGGAGCAGGCCGGTTGGCCCCCGCAATCGGCGCGTCAGCAGAGGCAGGCCGGTTTGCCGGCCTGAGCGGGGCGGCGAGCGGGGCGGCCGCAGGCGCTACGCCGGTATCGGCCACGTCCAGCCCGTCGTCCGCTGCCACGGCAGGGGCAACGGTACGCCTGCGGGGCAGCGCGGGCGGCGTGGGCAAAGTCCGGCGCGGGCGGGCGGAAAGCGGTGCCCCGTCGGGATCGAGCGAGGGGCCCTGCGGCATGACGTTCCGCGCCGCCGGGGCACCATCGCCGCTGCCGACATCCGGCCGACGCGACGGGGTGATAATGGGCACCGTGCCGTCGGCGGAAAGCGCCCCGCCCAGCTTGTCGGCCAGGCGGGCGGCCTGCTGCCCCAGCATGCCATCGACCGCCGGCGCGATCTGGTCGGGCCGATAGCGCATATAGCCGCCCACCACGTACTCGAACAAAATGCGCGTGCCCCGCTCGCTGCCGGTCAAGGTGATGGTCATCGCGCCGGTCAGGGCTTCGCTCTGCAACGGCCCCAGCGCGCCCGACAGGCGCAGCACGCGGCCAGGCTCGACATAGACGACGCGCATGTGCTGCACGCCGCCTGGCAACGACTGTGTCCCGCCCTGCCTGGCGGATGGCAGTTTTTCGCAGAAGCATCCGCCAGGCACGGGATCGAGCGTCAGGTTGGCAGCGTCGCCGGAGAACGTGTGCTCTCCCGACCACCAAGTCGCGGGCTTGACCAGCACGCGCCAGACCTCGGGCGTGGCGGCGGCCACGTCCACCGTCTGGCGCACCACGAAACCGCGATCATCGCGCGTGACCACCTCGGCCCGGGCGGGCATGCCGGCAACGAGGCTGCTGGCGGCAGCCGCCAGAAGGAACGCCCCGATCCTGTCTGCAAACCGTGACGGCATCATCGCATTTCCTTTCGCCGCGTGCTTTCTGCGGCTTTCAGATCAGGCGCAACGCCGGCGGAATCTAAACCAGAATCGCTTCGATCGCCGTGGTTACCGCATCCATTTCCGCCATCCCGTTCACGCGCGAGACAATGCCGCGCGCTTCATAGATGGGGAGGATCGGCGCCGTCTTGGCGCGATACTCGGCCATGCGCGTGCGCACCGTATCCTCATTATCATCGGGCCGGCGCTTGAATTCGTGACTGCCGCACCTGTCGCAGGTGCCGTCCACCTTGGGCTTTTCGAACGTGTCGTGATAGCCCTTGCCGCAATTGGCGCAAGTGAAGCGCCCGGTGATCCGCGCAACCAGCGCATCCTCGTTGACCTCGAGCTCGATCACATGATCGAGCCGCCGGCCACGGCTTTCGAGAATGGTATCGAGCGATGCCGCCTGGGCCGCCGTGCGCGGATAGCCATCGAAAATGGCGCCCACGCCAGCGCCCATGGCATCCAGTTCGTCACCGATCAGTGCCGAAACGATCTCGTCGGAAACCAGCTGACCTGCATCCATCACGGCCTTGGCCTTCTGGCCCACGGGCGTTCCGGCCTTGACCGCGGCACGCAGCATATCGCCGGTGGAAAGCTGCTTGAGGCCATGGCGTTCCACCAGGCGCTGAGCCTGTGTGCCCTTTCCAGCGCCCGGCGGACCGAGAAGAATGATGTTCACTGTGGCAGTCCCCTCTGTTCTGCCGCGCGGTCAGCGCAGCCGGCCCTTGAGCTTGGCCTTCTTGATCAGGTCGCCATACTGGTGCGCCAGCAGGTGCGACTGGATCTGGGTAATCGTATCGACCGTCACGTTGACCACGATCAGCAGGCTGGTGCCGCCGAAGAACAGCGTGCCCATCCCGGTTTCGGCCATGATCCATTCGGGCACGACACAGACGAACGTGATATAGGCCGCGCCCAGCACGGTAATGCGGGTCAGCACGTAATCGAGATATTTCTCGGTATTCTTGCCGGGGCGGATGCCGGGAATGAAGCCGCCGTTGCGCTTGAGATTTTCCGCCGTTTCCTCGGGATTGAACACGACCGCGGTGTAGAAGAAGCTGAAGAACACGATCCCCAGCGCATAGAAGATCATGTACAGCGGCTTGCCGTGGCCAAGGTACTGGTTGAGGCCAATGATGATCTGGCCCCAGGTGGTATCGGGCGAGATCGATTTGCCGGCGAACTGGGTGATTGTCAGCGGCAGCAGCAGCAGCGAGCTGGCAAAGATCGGGGGAATGACGCCGGCCGTGTTGAGCTTGAGCGGCAGATGACTGCGATCGGCGGCCATCATGCCGCGCTGCGTCGCGCGCTTGGGATACTGGATCAGCAGTCGGCGCGTGGCGCGCTCGAAAAAGCAGATGAGCACGACCACGCCCAGGATGAGAGCCACCACGCCGACGATCACGAAGCCGTTGAGCTGGCCCGTGCGCCCCTGATCGAACAGGTTGCCCACGAACTTGGGCATCTGCGCCACGATACCGGCCATGATGATCAGCGACGTGCCGTTGCCGATCCCGCGCGAGGTGATCTGCTCGCCGAGCCACAGCAGAAACATGGTGCCGCCGATCAGGCTGATGACGGCGGTGATGCGGAACAGGAACCCGGGCAGAACCACCGCCTGGATCCCGCTCGACGCGCCATAGGCCTCGAGCCCGGTGGCAATGGCATAGCCTTGAACCGCCGTCAGGAAAACGGCGCCATAGCGGGTATACTGATTGAGCTTCTTACGCCCGCTTTCGCCTTCCTTCTTCAGCGCGGCCAGCGCCGGGTGAAGCGAGGCGGCCAGCTGCACCACGATCGAGGCGGTGATATAGGGCATCACGCCCAGCGCAATCAGGCTCATGCGCTGAAGCGAGCCGCCGGAAAATGCGTTGAAGATATCCAGGATCCCGCCGCGCGTCTGATTGTACAGCGATTCCAGAATCAGCGGGTTCACGCCGGGCAGCGGCACGAAGCTCAGAAAGCGGAACACGATCAGCGCGCCGACGGTGAACCATATCCGGTTCTTGAGTTCGGTCGCCTTCGAAAAATTCGACAGGTTCAGCGTGCTGGCGATGTTATCGGCGCGGGATGCCATGGTCGGGTATCAAGCCTTGCTGTGGCCCGGTCCGGCCGACGCCCGGTTCCGAAAGCGGCTTCGGATGGTGTCAGGCCCCGCCCGGCGGGCTGCGCATCAATAGGGAGCGTTCAATACGCTACGGGCCATATAGGACGGGCGCAGGGATGCAATAACCCCCGCGCCCGTTTTACGCGATTAATTGAGGTATCAGGCCTCGGCCACAGCCTTGGGCGCCGTCACTTCGACCGCGCCGCCCAGCTTTTCCACCGCCGCTAAGGCGCCCTTGGAAGCGCCGGCCACCTTGAAGCTGACCTTGGTGGTCAGTTCGCCCTTGGCCAGAAGGCGCACGCCGTCCTTGCCGCCACGCGCCAGGCCTGCCGCCTTGAGCGCGGCGTGATCGATCACGCCGGCCACGTCGAGCTTGCCGGCATCGATCGTCTTCTGGATCTGGCCGAGATTCACTTCGGCATAGTCCTTGGCGAAAATGTTGTTGAAGCCGCGCTTGGGGATGCGCATGTGCAGCGGCATCTGGCCGCCTTCGAACCCGTTGACGGAAACGCCCGAACGCGCCTTGGCGCCCTTCTGGCCGCGACCGGCGGTCTTGCCCTTGCCCGAGCCTATGCCACGGCCCACGCGCATACGGCCCTTGCGGGCACCGCCATTGTCGGAAATCTGATTAAGCTTCATGATCTGCACTCGCTTTCGCTTTGGTCGCGCTTGATGGAAGGTGCGGCGCTTAGTCGATCACATCCGGCTTGTCACCCCCGGAAAGCGATTCCCGGCTGCACCGCGCTTGCCGGCCCGGGGGCAGGCATGCCGGCCTCCGGATGCTCGCCGCAATGAAAAACCCCGGCCATCGGACGATGCCCGGGGTTTTCCGGAAACCTTGTGCCAAACGGTGGCGCGGTCAGTCGACCACGGCCACCATGTGCGGCAGCTTGGCAATGGCGCCACGCACTTCGGCGGTATCTTCCACCTCGACCACGCGGTGCATCTTGCCCAGGCCCAGGCCGACCAGAATCTTCTTCTGGTGTTCCGGGCGGCGGATCGGCGAACCAATCTGCTTGATCTTGATCTTGGCCATGACCGGTTACTCCGCGATGGCTTCGGCAGCGGCGTCGGCTTCGACAGGCGAAGCGCCACCACGGCCCAGCAGATCGGCAACCTTCTTGCCACGACGCTGGGCAACCGACTTTGGCGAAGTCTGGTCCTGCAGCGCGTCGAAAGTGGCGCGGATCATGTTGTAGGGGTTGGACGTGCCGACCGACTTGGTCACCACGTCGTGCACGCCAAGGCTTTCGAACACGGCGCGCATCGGGCCGCCCGCGATGATGCCCGTGCCGGCCGGAGCCGAACGGACATTGACCTTGCCGGCGCCGAAACGGCCCTTGCCGTCGTGGTGCAGCGTGCGGCCTTCCTTGAGCGGAACCCGAACCATCTTCTTCTTGGCAGAAGCCGTGGCCTTGGTGATGGCTTCGGGCACTTCGCGCGCCTTGCCATGGCCAAAGCCGACCCGGCCCTTGCCATCGCCGACCACGACCAGCGCCGCAAAGCCGAAGCGCTTGCCGCCCTTGACCGTTTTCGAGACGCGGTTGATGTGAACGAGCTTTTCAATCAGCTCCTCACCCTGTTCCTCGTCGCTGTTGTTGTTGCGTCCGCGGCGGTCGTCGCGACGGCCACGGCCGCCACGCTCGCCACGCTCGCCGCCACGGCCACGGCCACGACCGCGACCTTCGCGCTGTTCACCGCCGGTCTGCTCGACAGCGGCGGCTTCGCCTTCCAGGTTGGTTTCGTCAGCCATGCTCAGAACTCCAGGCCGCCTTCGCGGGCGGCATCGGCCAGCGCCTTGACGCGGCCATGGAACAGGTAACCGCCGCGGTCGAAGACGACGGTAGTGACACCGGCTTCCTTGGCCCTTTCGGCGATCTGCTTGCCCACCAGGGCAGCAGCATCGATGTTGGCGCCGATCGACTTCTCGCCCTTGATCAGCGACGAGGCGGATGCCACGGTCCGACCTGCGGCATCGTCGATGATCTGCGCATAGATGTGACGGCCCGTGCGGTGCACGGAAAGACGCGGGCGGCCGCCGGCACGCGCCTTGAGCGCAGTGCGGACGCGGCGGCGGCGGCGATCGAAGAGAGACAGCTTGGCCATTACTTCTTCTTCCCTTCCTTGCGGAAGATGAACTCGCCACGGTACTTGATGCCCTTGCCCTTATAGGGTTCGGGCTTGCGCCAGCGGCGAATTTCGGCCGCAACCTGGCCGACCTTCTGCTTGTCGATACCCGAAATCTCGACCGTGGTGTTGTCCGGGGTCTTGATCTCGATGCCTTCCGGCACGGCGAAATCGACGTCATGGCTGTAACCGAGTTGCAGCTTCAGGTTCTTGCCCTGAGCATTGGCACGATAGCCGACGCCGGTGATGTCCAGAGTCTTGGTATAGCCCTGGGTCACGCCGGTGACGAGGTTGGAGACGAGCGTGCGCTGCATGCCCCAGAACGCGCGGGCGCGCTTGGTATCGTTGGCAGGCTGAACCGAGATCGCACCATCTTCGATGGCATAGGCGATCTCGTCGGCGAGCGTCAGCGTCAGCGTGCCCTTGGGGCCCTTGACGGTCAGCACGCCGTTCGCGATGTCAGCGGTGACGCCACTCGGGATCGCCACCGGCTTCTTGCCGATGCGGCTCATCAGAACACCTCCGCCAGCACTTCGCCGCCGACGTTGGCAGCGCGCGCTTCGGCATCCGAAAGCACGCCCTTGGGCGTCGAGACGATGGTGATGCCAAGACCGTTGCGCACCACCGGAAGTTCCTTGGAACCCGAGTAGACGCGGCGGCCGGGCTTGGAGACGCGGGCCACGTGCTTGATCGCGGGCTGGCCCTCGAAATACTTCAGTTCGATGCGCAGCTGCGGATGGGCGCCGGTGGCGTCCTCGCTGAAGCCGCGGATATAGCCTTCGCGCTGAAGAACTTCGAGAACGTGCGCCCGCAGCTTGGAGGCAGGCGAAAGAACGGAGTCCTTCTTCGCCTGCTGGCCATTGCGGATGCGGGTGAGCATATCACCCAGGGGGTCGGTCAATGCCATCGCTGAGGCTCCTTACCAGCTCGACTTCGTCACGCCGGGGATAAGCCCCTTGTTGGCGAGATCGCGCAGTTCGATGCGGCAAAGACCGAACTTGCGGTAGTAGCCACGCGGGCGGCCGGTGGTGTTGCAACGGTTGCGCACGCGCGTGGGGTTCGCGTTGCGCGGCAATTCGGCCATTTTCAGGCGCGCGATCAGGCGCTCGGTCTCTTCGAGCGATTGGTCGTCGGCCTGGGCCTTGAGCGCGGCATACTTGGCCGCAAACTTTTCAACGAGCTTCTTGCGCCGCTCGTTCTTGTTGATCGAACTCAGTTTCGCCATGGACTTAAGCTCTTTCCTATGACTGGCTTCAGGCGGCCTGCGCCTGCTCGGCGGCTTCCTGCGGGAACGGGAAACCGAACAGGCGAAGCAGTTCACGTGCCTCGTCGTCGGTCTTGGCGGTGGTGGTCACGATGATATCGAGGCCGCGCACCTTGTCGATCTGATCGTAGCTGATCTCCGGAAAAATGATCTGTTCCTTGAGACCCATTGCATAGTTGCCACGGCCATCGAACGACTTCGGGTTGAGCCCCCGGAAGTCGCGGATGCGGGGCATCGCAATGGTGATCAGGCGGTCAAGAAACTCGTACATGCGTTCGCGGCGCAGAGTTACCTTGCAACCGATCGGCATGCCTTCGCGCAGCTTGAACTGGGCGATCGACTTCTTGGCCTTGGTGATCACCGGCTTCTGGCCGGCAATCAATTCCATTTCAGCGGCAGCGGTCTGGACCTTCTTCTTGTCCTGGCTCGCTTCGCCAACGCCCATGTTCAGCGTGATCTTCTCGATCCGCGGAATCTCCAGGTCGTTCTTGTAGCCGAACTTCGCCTTCATCGCCGCCGCGATTTCGGCTTCGTACTTGCCCTTGAGGCGCGGAATGTACTTGTCAGCCATCGATGGCCTCCCCGGACTTGACGGCCACGCGGACCTTCTTGCCATCGCGGGTTTCGAAGCGGACGCGGGTGGGCTTGCCATCCTTGTCGGCCACGGCAACCTTCGAGATGTGCAGCGGCGCTTCAAAGCGGTCGATGCCGCCCTGCGGGTTCTGCTGACTTGGCTTGCGGTGACGCGCGGCGATGTTCACGCCGGCCACCACGACCTTGTCTTCCTTGGGAAGAACCTGGAGGACAGTGCCCGAGCGGCCCTTGTCCTTGCCCGAACGCACGACGACGTTGTCGCCCTTCTTGATCCTGGCGGCACCCATCACAGCACCTCCGGCGCGAGCGAGATGATCTTCATGAAGCCCTTGCCGCGCAACTCGCGCACGACGGGGCCGAAGATGCGCGTGCCGATCGGCTCTTCGTTCTTGCCGACAAGCACGGCCGCATTGCCATCGAAACGGATGACGCTGCCATCGGGACGGCGCACGTCCTTCCTGGTGCGCACGATCACCGCGCGATGCACGTCGCCCTTCTTGACACGGGCGCGGGGCTGCGCCTCCTTCACCGACACCACGATGATGTCGCCGACGCTCGCGGTCCGGCGCTTCGACCCGCCCAGCACCTTGATGCACTGGACGCGCTTGGCGCCGCTGTTGTCCGCGACGTCGAGATTGGATTGCATCTGGATCATTGATCCGGTTCCTTCTCACTGGCTTGCCGGAACCAGTCCGGCAGTTCCAAAAACGTAACGCTTCCCCGGAAGGGGAGCAGGCGCCCTCTCAGACGTCCGCTTCGATCGCGGCGACTTTCCCGGCCTGAACCCGGTCGATCACTTTCCAGGTCTTGAGCTTGGAATAGGGCGCGGTTTCTTCGATCCGCACCGTCTCGCCGGTCTTGAAGACGTTCGCCTCGTCATGGGCGTGATACTTCTTCGAACGGCGGATGATCTTGCCGTAAAGCGGGTGCTTCACCTTGCGCTCGACCTTCACGACCACGGTCTTGTCGGTCTTGTCGGAAACCACGGTCCCGATCAGGATACGCTTGGGCATCGTGTGTCTCCTTAAGCCTTCGCGGCGCGAGCGCGCTCGCCCTGCAAGGTCTTGATCCGCGCGATGTCGCGGCGCACTTCCTTGATGCGCGCCGGACGCTCCAGCTGGCTGGTCGCCGCCTGGAAACGCAGGTTGAACTGTTCGCGCTTCAGCTCGGCGAGGTCAGCGGTGAGCTGGTCGTCGCTCTTGACGCGAAGGTCTTCGAACTTAGCCATCATTCCCACTCCTTACTCGCCACCAAGGTGCGAGGTATCGCCGAGGCGCGCCACGACCTTGGTCTTGATCGGCAGCTTCATCGCCGCCCGGCTGAACGCTTCGGCGGCCAGCGGGCCGGCAACGCCGTCGAGCTCGAACAGGATCTTGCCCGGCTTGACGCGGGCGGCCCAGTATTCCACCGAGCCCTTGCCCTTGCCCTGACGGACTTCGGCCGGCTTCTTGGTCACCGGAAGATCGGGAAACACGCGAATCCAGAGGCGGCCCTGGCGCTTGATGTGGCGGGTGATCGCGCGGCGGGCCGCTTCGATCTGCCGGGCGGTGACCCGCTCCGGCTCCAGAGCCTTGAGGCCGTAGGATCCGAAGTTGAGATCGGTGCCACCTTTGGCGTTGCCGTGGAGACGGCCTTTGAACGCCTTGCGGAACTTGGTCTTTTTGGGTTGCAGCATGGTGCTAGCCTATCCTCAAGCCTCAGCGCGCCGGACGGACGCCAGAGGTCTGTGCCTCAAGCATCAGGCGATCCTGCGCCAGCGGGTCGTGGCCCAGGATCTCGCCCTTGAAGATCCAGGTCTTGATGCCGATCACGCCATAGGCGGTGTGGGCTTCGGCTTCGGCGTAATCGATGTTCGCGCGCAGCGTGTGCAGCGGAACGCGACCTTCACGGTACCACTCGACGCGGGCGATTTCCGCTCCGCCGAGACGGCCGCCGCAAGTGATCTTGATGCCTTCGGCGCCAAGACGCAGGGCCGACTGCACCGCGCGCTTCATGGCGCGGCGGAACGCCACGCGACGCACCAGCTGGTCGGCGATGCCCTGGGCAACAAGCTTGGCATCGATTTCCGGCTTGCGGATTTCGACGATGTTCAGCTTCACGTCGCTGTTGGTCAGCTTGGCCAGCTTGGCGCGCAGCTTTTCGATGTCCGCGCCCTTTTTGCCGATGATGACACCGGGACGCGCCGCGTAGATCGAAATGCGGCAAAGCTTGGCCGGACGCTCGATCACCACTTTCGAAATCGCTGCCTGGGGCAGGCTCTCGACGATGAACTTGCGGATCTGAAGGTCTTCCTTCAGCAACTGCTGGTAGTTGCGCCCTTCGGCGTACCAGCGGCTGTCCCAGGTGCGGTTGATCTGCAGACGCAGACCGATGGGGTTTGACTTGTGACCCATGGCTCAGGCCTCCTCGACTTCACGGACGACGATCCGAAGGCGCGAGAACGGCTTCAGAATGCGGGTCGACTTGCCGCGACCACGGGTGTGGAAGCGCTTCATCGTGATCGACTTGCCGACCGAGGCTTCGGCCACGATCAGCGAATCAACGTCCAGGTTATGGTTGTTTTCCGCATTGGCGATCGCCGAAGCGAGCACCTTGCGCGCATCGACGGCCATGGCCTTCTTGGAGAAGGTCAGAACGTTGAGGGCGTCTTCGGCCTTCATGCCGCGGATCAGCGCGGCGACGAGGTTAAGCTTCTGGGCCGAACCACGAATGTTCGTGTTCACGGCCAGAGCTTCCTTGTCACCCACGCGGCGGGGGGCTGCAGGCTTGCTCATCAGCGCTTGCCCTTCTTGTCAGCGGCGTGGCCGGGGAAATTGCGCGTGGGCGCAAATTCGCCAAGCTTGTGGCCGACCATCTCCTCGCTCACGGAGACGGGAATGAACTTCTGCCCGTTGTAGACGTTGAACGTCAGGCCAACGAACTGCGGAATGATGGTCGAACGACGCGACCAGGTCTTGATCGGGCCAGCGCGGCTGCCAGCATCCTGGGCCACTTCGGCCTTCTTCAGGAGGTGCAGGTCGACGAAGGGACCCTTCCAGACGGAACGTGCCATGGGGTCTTACCTCTTCTTCTTCGCGTGGCGCGAACGAATGATGAACTTGTCCGTCTTCTTGTTGTGACGGGTGCGGGCTCCCTTGGTCGGCTTGCCCCACGGCGTGACCGGATGACGGCCACCCGAAGTGCGGCCTTCACCACCGCCGTGCGGGTGGTCGACCGGGTTCTTTGCCACACCGCGCGTCAACGGACGACGGCCAAGCCAGCGGTTGCGACCGGCCTTGGCAAGATTCTGGTTCGAGTTGTCGGGGTTCGACACGGCGCCGACGGTGCCCATGCAATCGCCCCGCAGATAGCGCTGCTCGCCCGAATTGAGGCGAACGATCACCATCCCGCGGTCACGGCCAACGAGCTGGACATAAGTGCCGGCCGAACGGGCGATCTGGCCGCCCTTGCCCGGCTTCATTTCCACGTTGTGGATGATGGTGCCCACCGGCATCTGCGACAGAAGCATCGCGTTGCCCGGCTTGACGTCGGTCTTTTCACCGGCAACCACCACGTCGCCCACGGCCAGGCGCTGCGGCGCCAGGATGTAGGCCTGCTCGCCGTCCTCGTACGTGACGAGCGCGATGAACGCGGTGCGGTTGGGATCGTATTCCAGACGCTCGACGGTTGCCGGCATATCCCACTTGCGACGCTTGAAGTCGATGAAGCGGTACTTCTGCTTGTGGCCCCCGGCAATGCCGCGGCTGGTCACGTGACCCTTGTTGTTACGGCCGCCGGTCTTGCTCTTGCCTTCGGTCAGGGCCTTGACGGACTTGCCTTTCCAGAGCGACGACTTGTCGACGAGGATCAGGCCGCGACGAGCGGGACTGGTGGGGTTATAGCTCTTGAGTGCCATGGTCTGTGCCTTCGCCTCAAATACCGCTGGTGACGTCGATCGACTGGCCGGCGGCCAGAGTCACGACGGCCTTCTTGACGTCGGTACGACGGTAGGGCTTGCCCTTCCACCGCTTGGTCTTGCCCTTCTGGGTCAGCGTGTTCACCTTGGTGACCGTAACGTTGAAAAGGGCTTCCACCGCCGCCTTGATCTCCGGCTTGGTCGCCTTTTCGGCAACCTTGAAGACCACGGCATTGTTTTCGCTCAAAAGCGTCGCCTTTTCGGTGATGTGGGGGGCCACGATCACGTCATAGTGACGCGTGTCGATTGCGTCCTTAGCCATTGAAACGCGCCTCCAGCTTTTCGACCGCGGCGCGCGTCAGCACCAGCGTATCATGCTTCAGGATGTCGTAGACATTGGCGCCGATCGCGGGAAGCACGTTGAGGCCGACGATGTTGCGGGCCGCGCGGGCGAAGCCCTCGTTGACCTGCTCACCGTCCACGACGAGCACCTTCTTGCCGAAACCCGCCTTGGCGAGCGTGCCGGCCAGCGCCTTGGTCTTGGCGTCAGCCAGTTCCAGGCTGTCCACCACGACAAGGCCGTTCTGGGCCTTCGACGACAGCGCCATCTTGAGACCGAGCGCACGGACCTTCTTGTTCAGCGACACGTTGAAATCGCGAACGCGGGGGCCGTGGGCCTTGCCGCCGCCGATGAAGATCGGCGCCTTGCGGTCGCCGTGACGGGCAGTGCCGCCACCCTTCTGGCGGCCGAACTTCTTGCCGGTGCGGGCAACGTCCGAACGCTCGCGGGCGCCACGGGCCGTGCCACGACGGTTTTCCAGCTGCCAGGTTACGACGCGGTGCAGGATGTCGGCGCGCGGCTCGAGGCCGAACACGTCATCTGCGAGTTCCACGTCGCCGGCGGCCGAACCGTCCAGATTGAGGACCTGAACCTTCACGACTTAGCCCTCCTGGCCATCGGCGGCTTCGGGAGCGGCCTGTTCGTTGGTGTTGGCGGCCTTGAGGCCAGCGGGATAAGGCGCCTGGGCGTGACGATCGACCTTGACCGCATCGCGTACGAGCAGCCAGCCGTTCTTCGCGCCGGGAACCGAGCCCTTGACGAAGATCAGGCCGCGCGCGTCGTCGGTGCGAACCACTTCGAGGTTCTGCTGCGTGCGCTGGCGGTCACCCATGTGACCGGCCATCTTCTTGTTCTTGAACACGCGGCCCGGATCCTGGCGGTTACCGGTCGACCCGTGGGCACGGTGCGAGATCGACACGCCGTGCGTGGCGCGCATACCGCCGAAACCCCAGCGCTTCATCGCGCCGGCAAAGCCCTTGCCCTGGGTGTGGCCGGTGATGTCGACATACTGGCCAGTGACGAAGTGCGAAGCGGCGATGCTGGCACCGACATCGAGCAACGCATCTTCGGCGACGCGAAACTCGGCGACCTGCATCTTCAGCGGCACTTCGGCCTTGGCAAAGTGCTCACGCTGCGGCTTGGCAACGTTCTTCTGCTTGGCCTCACCCGCGCCCAGCTGAAGCGCGACGTAACCGTCGCGTTCGGCGGTGCGAACCGAAACCACCTGGCAATCTTCCAGCGACAGGACCGTGACCGGCACGTGCCGACCGTCTTCCTGGAACAGGCGGGTCATCCCCACCTTCTTCGCGATCACGCCGGTGCGCATGATCCCATACTCCTCACAGAGGCCTTCGGGGCCCATCCCCAAAGGCGTGTTCAGCCCGTATGTGAAGCATGCCCCGTCCGGGCTGAGTGCCCCTGCCTGAACAGGAGCGAACGGGGGACGCTTTCCCGGCCCTGAAGCGCCGCCCGCAAACGGAACGGCAAAGGCCGGAGGTATCCCTATGTCGCGGCAGAACGGATTTTCCGCCAAGCCGGCCTCAGGGCCGGAAGAGATTGCGGATCACGGATGACCCGAAACTTTAAGACCGATGAAGCTCGGCGGGCTGCCTTTACGTCCCGCCGGAACCGGCGAGGGCAAGGCGCTGGCGTCAGGCCAGCTTGATCTCGACGTTCACCCCGGCAGCGAGGTCCAGCTTCATCAGCGCGTCGACAGTGGCAGCGTTGGGCTGCACGATATCGAGCAGGCGCTTGTACGTACGGACTTCGAACTGCTCGCGCGACTTCTTGTCGATGTGCGGACCACGGTTGACGCAGAACTTCTCGATGCGCGTCGGCAGCGGAATGGGGCCGCGAATAAGAGCGCCCGTGCGGCGGGCGGTGTCCGCGATTTCACCAGTGGCCTGGTCCAGCACGCGATGATCGAAGGCCTTGAGGCGAATGCGGATGTTCTGGGCTTCCATGTCCGTTTACCGATGCGAAAGAGCAAAAATAAAACCAGCCGCCCTGCCCTCTGATCCCCTCCCGATGGATGGGGAGAAAGCGGGACGGCTGATCGAAAAATCAACCGGCGGAAGAGCGAATCTCCCGCCGGTTGGGCGCCTATATTACTTCGTGATCTTGCTGACAACCCCCGAACCGACGGTACGGCCGCCTTCACGGATAGCAAAGCGCAGACCTTCGTCCATGGCGATCGGCGCGATCAGCTTGACCGACAGGGTGAGGTTGTCGCCCGGCATCACCATTTCGGTGCCTTCGGGAAGGATCACTTCGCCGGTCACGTCGGTCGTGCGGAAGTAGAACTGCGGACGATAGTTGGCGAAGAACGGCGTGTGACGGCCACCTTCGTCCTTCGACAGCACGTAGACTTCAGCCGAGAATTCGGTGTGCGGCGTTACCGAGCCGGGCTTGGCAAGAACCTGACCACGCTCGACTTCCTCACGCTTGATGCCACGGATCAGCGCGCCGATGTTGTCGCCGGCTTCGCCCTGATCGAGCAGCTTGCGGAACATTTCCACGCCGGTGACAGTGGTCTTCTGGGTGTTCTTGAGGCCGATGATTTCGACTTCCTCGCCCACCTTGACGATGCCGGTCTCGACGCGGCCGGTCACCACCGTACCGCGGCCCGAGATCGAGAACACGTCTTCGACGGGCATCAGGAACGGCTTGTCGGTCGGACGGGGCGGCTGCGGGATGTAGCTGTCGACAGCATCCATCAGCGCGTTGATCGAATTCTTGCCGATTTCGTCGTCGCGGCCTTCGAGAGCGGCCAGGGCCGAACCCTTGACGATCGGAATGTCGTCGCCGGGGAAATCGTACGACGACAGCAGTTCGCGCACTTCCAGCTCGACGAGTTCGAGGATTTCCTCGTCATCGACCTGGTCGACCTTGTTCATGTACACGACCAGCGCCGGCACGCCGACCTGACGGGCAAGCAGGATGTGCTCGCGCGTCTGCGGCATCGGGCCGTCGGCGGCGTTCACCACCAGGATGGCGCCATCCATCTGCGCCGCGCCGGTGATCATGTTCTTCACATAGTCGGCGTGACCCGGGCAATCGACGTGCGCATAGTGGCGGTTGGCAGTTTCGTACTCGACGTGAGCGGTCGAGATGGTGATGCCGCGCTCGCGCTCTTCGGGCGCCTTGTCGATATTGGCATAATCGGTGAACTGGGCGCCGCCGGTTTCCGACAGGACCTTGGTGATCGCTGCGGTCAGCGTGGTCTTGCCATGGTCAACGTGACCGATGGTGCCGATGTTGCAGTGCGGCTTGTTCCGCTCAAACTTAGCCTTGGCCATTGTTCAAACCTTCTATTCGCTTGTCTGTGATTTCTGCGGGGTACGGCACCCGACGGAATCAGGCGCCGCCCCTAGCCTGATCGGGGTGATCAGGCAAGCTTCTCCTTGACCTCAGCCGCGACATTCGCCGGAACTTCGTCATAATGAGAGAATTGCATCGTGTACTGCGCGCGGCCCTGCGTGAACGAGCGAAGCTGGTTCACGTAGCCGAACATGTTCGCCAGCGGCACCATGGCTTCGACGACCTGGGCATTGCCCCGGCTGTCGGTGCCCTGGATCTGGCCGCGACGGGAATTGAGATCCCCGATCACGTCACCCATGAATTCTTCCGGGGTCACCACTTCGACGCTCATGATCGGCTCGAGCAGCTTGATCCCCGACTTCTGGGCCGCTTCGCGCATGGCGCCACGGCCGGCGATTTCGAACGCCAGGGCCGACGAGTCGACATCGTGGTAGGCGCCGTCATAGAGCAGGATTTCGAAGTCGATGATCGGGAAGCCGACGAGCGAGCCGGTGGCGGCCGTTTCGCGCATGCCCTTTTCGATGGCGGGAATATATTCCTTGGGAATGTTGCCGCCCTTGATCTCGTCCTTGAAAATGATGCCCGAACCGCGCTCGCCCGGCGTGATCTTCACTTTCACGCGGCCGAACTGACCGGTGCCGCCCGACTGCTTCTTGTGCGTGTAGTCAAGGTCGACCGGCTTGGCGAGATATTCGCGGTAGGCCACCTGGGGAGCGCCCACGTTGGCTTCCACCTTGAATTCGCGGCGCATGCGATCGACGATGATGTCGAGGTGCAGTTCGCCCATGCCCTTGATGATGGTCTGGCCGGACTCGTGATCGGTCGAAACGCGGAACGAGGGATCTTCGGCCGACAGGCGATTGAGCGCGATGCCCATCTTTTCCTGGTCCGCCTTGGTCTTGGGCTCCACCGAGAGCTCGATCACCGGCTCGGGGAATTCCATGCGCTCGAGCACGATCGGCGCGCGCTCGGCGCAGAGCGTGTCGCCCGTCGTGGTTTCCTTCATGCCGGCCAGCGCGATGATGTCGCCCGCGAAGGCTTCTTCCACGTCCTTGCGGTCGTTGGCATGCATTTCCAGCATGCGGCCGACCTTTTCCTTCTTCTGCTTCACCGAGTTCAGGTAGCTGCCCTTGGTCAGCGTGCCAGAATAGATGCGGATGAACGTGAGCGAGCCCACGAACGGATCGTTCATGACCTTGAACGCGAGCGCCGAGAACGGTGCGTCGTCACGCGGCGGACGGCTGTCCTTCTCGTCGCTGTCGACCTTGACGCCCTGGACGTCCTCGATGTCGAGCGGCGAAGGCAGATAGTCCACCACGGCATCGAGCAGCGGCTGCACGCCCTTGTTCTTGAAGGCCGAGCCGCAGCACACCGGCACGAACTTGTGTTCCAGCGTGCCCTTGCGGATCAGCTTCTTGAGCGTGGCCACATCCGGCTCGTTGCCGTCGAGATAGGCTTCCATCGCCTCGTCGTCCTGCTCGACGGCAAGCTCGATCAGCTTCTGGCGGTAATCCTCGGCCTCGTCCTTCATGTCGGCCGGGACATCTTCGTAGAAGAATTCGGCGCCGAGCGATTCATCCTTCCAGATGATCGCGCGGTTGTGAACGAGATCGACCAGACCCTTAAGATCGGCTTCGATGCCAATCGGCAGATAGAGCACCGCCGGGACCGCACCCAGGCGATCGATGATCGACTGCACGCAGTACTTGAAGTTGGCGCCGGTGCGATCGAGCTTGTTGATGAAGCACATGCGCGGCACGCCGTACTTGTCGGCCTGGCGCCATACGGTTTCCGATTGCGGTTCCACGCCGGCGACGCCGTCGAAGCAGGCCACCGCGCCGTCGAGCACGCGCAGCGAACGTTCCACCTCGATGGTGAAATCCACGTGCCCCGGGGTATCGATGATGTTGATCCGGTGATCGTTCCAGAAACAGGTCGTCGCGGCCGACGTGATCGTGATGCCGCGTTCCTGCTCCTGCTCCATCCAGTCCATGGTCGCGGCGCCGTCGTGTACTTCGCCGATCTTGTAGGACTTGCCGGTGTAGTAGAGGATGCGCTCGGTCGTCGTCGTCTTGCCGGCGTCGATGTGCGCCATGATACCGATATTGCGGTAACGCTCGAGCGGATGGCTGCGGGCCATGGTGTGTTCCTTGGGTTCGGGAAAGGCCGGATTGCTCCGGCCCTTCCCATATGGTTACTGCTGTGACCGTTTGAAGACGACCACGTGACCAACAGGTCGCAAGCTTACCAGCGGTAGTGGCTGAACGCGCGGTTGGCGTCGGCCATGCGGTGGGTGTCTTCGCGCTTCTTCACCGCATTGCCGCGGTTGTTGGCGGCATCCAGCAGTTCGGCCGAAAGACGGGCCGACATGGTGGTTTCCGAACGGTTGCGCGCGGCGGTGATCAGCCAGCGGATCGCCAGGGCCTGGGCGCGCTCGGGGCGCACTTCGACCGGCACCTGATAGGTGGCGCCGCCGACGCGGCGCGAACGCACTTCGATGTGCGGCTTCACATTGTTGAGCGCATCGTGGAACAGCTGCACCGGATCCGCCTTGGCGCGGGTCTGCATGGTGTCGAGCGCGCCATAGACGATGCTTTCGGCAACCGATTTCTTACCATCGAGCATGAGATTGTTCATGAACTTCGACAGGACCTGATCACCGAACTTCGGATCGGGCAGGATCACCCGCTTTTCCGGACGACGACGACGAGACATCTTGAATTCCTTCTGATCGGGCCGGCATTCACCGGCCGCTCAATCCAGCATGACCGCAGGGGCGAACGCAGCACGTCCTAGCCCGTGGCCACATGGCCACGATTACTTGGGACGCTTGGCGCCGTACTTCGAACGGCTCTGCTTGCGGTCCTTCACGCCCTGCGTATCGAGCACGCCACGCAGCACGTGATAACGCACGCCCGGAAGGTCGCGCACACGGCCGCCGCGGATCAGCACCACGGAGTGTTCCTGCAGGTTGTGGCCTTCGCCGGGGATGTACGAGATGACTTCGCGGCTGTTGGTCAGACGGATCTTGGCGACCTTGCGAAGCGCCGAGTTCGGCTTTTTCGGGGTGGTCGTGTAAACACGCGTGCAGACGCCGCGCTTTTGCGGGTTCTGCTCCATCGCAGGGACCTTGCTCTTGGCCTTCTGCGGGACGCGACCCTTGCGGATCAACTGGTTGATCGTAGGCATGAAGTACTCTTCACCTTGTTTATGGCAGCGCCGGAACAGGTGAAGGAAGACGCATCTCATGCAATGCGCCGGCGCAGGGCCTGGCAGCCGCCGCGCGAAACGCATCGTATGAGCCGAAAACACTCCACCCGGGCCAACGGCACCGGGTTACTTTGACGGTTGGCATTCCGCGGGTACGGCCGCTTCGGCACAAGCCGATTCGACGGGACAGACCCGATGGAAAACAGGCTGCCACGGCGGTTTTCCGCCATTCGCAGCCCCATGCGCACCGGCAATGTTCAGCTCTTTTACCGGCCGGTGGCCTGCTGGCCCCCGGGACGTGTGCGCCCCTACGCCAAGGCGGGGCCAAGGTCAAGCCAGCCCGGACGGCAGCGTCAGCCGACGATCTGCCGGTCGAGCAGCATGGCGCCATTGGACGGCGCCGGCTGGGCAACCGTGGCCTGCGGGCGAGCCTCCTGGCCCGTGGGCCAGTGCAACAGCAGGTCGGTCATGGCCATCATGCCGCGCGCGGTAAGGCACACGAACGTGCGTCGTCCGTCGCGGCCATCGTCCTCGCGTTCGATCAGGCCCCGCGCCTCGAGCACCCGCAGCCAGCGCAGGGCCGTGGTAGGCGGCACGTTGGCACCGATGCAGGCGCTGGTCGTGGGCATATGTCGCGCGTCGCCCGCCGCGATATAGAGATCGAGCAGGATGTCCCACGTCGGCTCGCCGAACAGATCCGCGGCCAGAAAGCGTTCGCGCCGCCGGCGTCCGGCATAGATCGCCCGCGCCATGGCCAGTGCCTGTGCGGGAATGGCCGGGCGCTGCGACATGGACGCCGCAGGGATGGCGAGGTGGCCGGCCGACGCAACCATCGGCCGTGCCGCCTGGCCGCTTCGCGCGGCCGCCCGCATGGAACGTACGGTCATGCCAGCGTCTCCTTGGCAGTGCGGCCAGCCCATGCAATTGTGTCGGCCAGTGCGATCATGTCAGGTGCGGTCATGTCAGGTGCGGTCACGTCAGGCGCCATCCGTGATAGACCCCCAGCCGCCGCGATCGCAGCATGTGCGCCCAGGTGCCGCACGCAAGAATGAGCAGTTGCAACGAAAAGGGCACCTGCGTCATGGCCCAATAGGCTTTGCGGACCATTGTCGGCTCCCAAAGCTTGGCCGCATGCCCCACCAGAACCAACGTTTGGGCGGCGCTGACGGCGAGTGGCCAGGCGCGGTTGGCGCGCATCGCCACCCACAGCAGAACGATGAACGCCCAGGTATCGATCACCAGGTGACCGGGATTGACCGCGAACCATGCGGCATCTCCGAAAATGGCGTGGTTGGCGAGATCGAGCGCAAAATTCGCGAACAGGATCGCCGCCACGGATTGTTCGGGTTCGCCGCCCTTGCGGGCGACGAACAGCACGACGAAAGCCAGAAGGATGCAAGGTAGCCAGAGCGACAGCATCGGGCTTCACATCCTCCCTGCGCAAGCCGAATACAAGATCAGGCCGCGCGCGCGACCGCACCCCGGGCCCCGCCGCCGGCCTCGCCGGCATCGGCCAGAGTCGCCGACTTGGGACAGGTATCGGCGCCGATGGTCTCGCCGGCGATGCTCCGCAAACGTCCGTGGACCCGGGCAAGCTCGCCGCCGGCATCGATCATCGCCTGCTGGCTCTTGAGCAGCCGCATCAGCGCATCCTGCCCCACGAACGGCCCCAGCCCGGCTTCGCGGCGCGCTGTCACCATCGAGGAAAGCAGATTGGCCTGGCGGATCAGCGCTTCGTCGAGCGCAGCCTCCGCGTCCTGCAGATCGCGGGTAACCCGCATTTGCGCGACGGCCGGCGTCATCATCCCGGTATTGCGGCGGGAAAACATCTCGTTGTGATCGTTATTGTTCACGTCTTTGCCTCCACACGACGCCAGTGGCGTCGTCCCCGTTTTTGTCGCGGAGGCGACCGACGGATCAGCGATCCACGATCTGGGAAAGTTGCGCGAACATCGTCAACCCGCCCAGTGCCGTCAGGATCAGGATCATCGCGATAAAGGTCATTGCCCCCAATCGCATCAGCGTCCCGTATGGTCCGTCGAACATCTCCGGAAGGACGCGGTGATACGCTTTACCCAGCGATACCGATGTCGGCAGGCCGACACCATCCCCTGCACCGCTCTCGCCATCCCCATGGGGGTAAAGGCCATCGCGTCCCTCACCCCGAATATGCTTCAGTTTGTTGCGGTTGGCGATCTCAATCGATCCATATACGGATCTTTCGGATAAGGTGGTCGTGGCCGATGTCTCCAGCAGTTGCCGATACGCCTGCGCCACTTCGCCGCGCGAAGCCACCTGGAGCTTGCCCCGGGCCAGCAGAATCCGCTGATCCACCGTGTAGGGCGAAATTCCGAGAATCCGAGAAATTTCCTTCGAGGTCTTGTGCTGGATTAGCAGATCCAGAACCTCGCGCTGCTTGGCGGTGAGTGCGTCGAGCGGGGAATCGGACGGGGACGGGACAGCCATCACGCTTGTCCGATCCTGTCGGCAACGACTGGCAGGCGCCAGCCGGCGCGAATCGCTCGGCATTCGTGGCAAATCGACGGCAAGACGTTCATGGACGAACAAGCGTAAGCAGTGACATGGCTTTCCTCTACATTGGTTAATGCAAAAGCGCATCCATCAACTGTGCAATCCGATTGCATATCCACCGTTGACGACACATAACTTCCGATCGAGAGAGGCTGCAGGATTGGAGAGGCGTCACATGTTCTCGCGGCGCAGCGGCAAGGTCCTGGCCTTGTGCCGCATGACAATGGCGCTGCTGTTCATGGTGGGCGTGGTATTCTCGTCCGACACCTGGTTGCGCCATCCCGATCTCACTGTGGTTCTGGCCACCGGTTACGCGGTCTGGGCGATCGGCCTTGCCGGCATCGCGTGGTCGGACTGGTGGTTCGATTGCCGCCTGGCCCCGTTTGCCCAGATTGTCGATTTCATCGCCTTTGCCTCGGCAATCTATTTCACCGAACAGTCTCACGGCGTCCTTACCGGGCCCTTTCTGGTCTTCGGCACTTATCTCCTGCTGGTCGCTCTGGTGCGGTGGAGCACCTTGCGCGTGGCGGCAACGGGGATGGGCCTGATTCTCTCGGCGGTGATGCCCGCGGCCCTGCTGGCTTTCCACGGCGCGGGGCCTGATCCGCTGCGGTTCGTGCGCGGGTTGATCTGCATGGCAGTGGTGGCGGTGCTGATGCTGTGGCTGGCCAGCCGCCAGCGCGGCATGCGCGTGGTGATCCTTCCCGAGCCTGGCGGGGTTGCCAGCGCCCGGCGGGGCAACGTGCTGACGAATGCCCTTTCGCAAGCCGGCATCACCATGGGCGCGCGCGGAGCGGCCCTCGCGGTCGCATGGGGCGACGAGCCCTGGATCGATCTGCTGATCGATCGCGACGGCGCCGTGGTCAGCGAACGGCAAGGACCGGGGCCCGTGGCCGAGGCACTGAACAAGCCGGGCTATCCGATGATGTTCGACCTGCGCCGCCGGCGCCGCATCACCCTGGCCGGCGAACACGAACTGGTGATCGAACACGAGGCGTTCACCGCGCCGCTCGCCGCCCATTGCGGCGTCAACGCGGGCATCGTCGCCACGTTCAGCTCCTTGTCCAGCCAGGGACAGCTGCTGGTATGGGGCATTCCCGACATGACCGTGGACGACCTGCCATGGATGGCCGCGCTGGTGCGCGAAATCGCCCTGGCGCTCGATCGCGAGGAAATGGCGGCCCTTGCCAACAGTTCGGCCGTAACCGAAGTGCGCAACGCCCTTGCGCGGGATCTGCATGACAGTGTCGTGCAGTTCCTGGCCGGCACGATGTTCCGGCTCGAAGCGCTGCGCCGCCGCTTGCGCGATGGCAAGGACCCGGAGGGAGAAATCGAGGCGATGAAAGACGCGTTGCGGCGGGAACAGGCCCAGTTGCGCGTGATGATCGATCGTCTGCGGCGGGGGCAGGACGGCAACCGGGCCATCGATCTGATCGAGGAACTGCGCGGCCTGGTAGACGAGATGTCGGCCCATTGGCGCATTCGCGTGACTTTCGAAACGCGGGGCGGGACGCTGTCCGTACCCATCCACCTCTCATACGAACTGCGGCAGATGGTGCGCGAAGCGGTTGCCAATGCCGCGCGCCATGGCCATTGCAGCGAAGTGTCGATCGCGCTCCATCTTGAGGGAACCACCCTGGCCGTAACGATCGCCGACAACGGCATCGGCTTTCCGGGCCAGGCCTATCAGCCCCGCTCCATTGCCGAGCGCGTGGCCGCGCTGGGCGGGCGCGTGCATATCGCCGAACGCTCGAGCGACCATCTGCGTCCGGGCGTCCGCCTCGATATCGAATTGCCGGTGCCGTTCGCCCATGGATGACGGGCATCGGGACATGACGACCGTTCTCGTGGCGGACGATCACGGTTTCATCAGGGCCGGCGTTGCCGCCGTCTTGCGCGACAGTGCCTTTCGCATCGTTGCGGCAACCGCCAGCGGCAAGGAAACGCTGGCCGCCATCGCGACGCACGATCCCGACATCGTGCTGCTCGACATCAACATGCCGGGCCTTAACGGCGTGCAGGTGCTGGAAACCCTGCGCGCGCGCGGAGACCGGCGTCCGGTCGTCATGCTCACGGCCGAATTGACCAATCGCAATCTCCTTGCCGTGATGCGCGCGGGGGTGGAAGGCATCGTGTCCAAGGACGGTGCGGGCGAGGAACTGATCGAAGTGCTTGGCCGGGTTCGTGACGGAGAACGGGCCATATCGGCAGAGCTGCTTCAGCGCGCGCTCGATCTTTCGCTGCATCCCGAGGATGCCGGTCCGCTCGACCGGCTCAATCCGCGCGAAAGACGGATCGCGCGGCTGGTGGCGCGCGGCATGCGCAACCGCGAGATCGGTGACGAGCTCAACATCGGGGAAGGCACTGTCAAAGTCTATCTTCATGCCATCTACCAGAAACTGGGCATCGAAAACCGGACAGAACTGGCCTTGCTGGCCGTGAACGACATGCCGGAATGAGATGTGCCGGAATGACCATACGTCCGTTGCTCCGGTGCCGCTGCCGCTTGACCGATTCTTGGCCCGTGGATTGATCCAGGCCATTGGCGGGCTGCGGTTTGCCGCGTATCGCTGGCAAAGGGTTGGCGGCAAAGGGTTGGTTCAGCGGATATGCAGGCAGCGCTGGTCAGGCAGCGCGGCCTTGCCCGACAAACGGGCCGGGCTCGAAGCGGTGGACCTCATGTTCGATCCCGAAGGAGTGTGGCGCGAAACGCTGATCGTGGGCACCCGCGTTACGAGCAAGCCCGAAATGGTGTAATCGGCCAGGGCAGCGCGCTGCCCCCGGCGCCGCGGCCGGCAAGGCAAAGCGGATTCGCAGGGAACGGGTCAGTGTGCCTTCGGAAGCGGAAGATCGCCGCCCATGGGCCCGCCTGCGCCGCTTGTCGCTTGCCGGAAACCGGGTGATCAAGGCCTCTCGAACGCGCGCTGCCGGGTCCTAAAGTTCCGCGACGGAGGTTTCTGCGGATTACCGGCGGAACGGGCGATGCCATGCAACGGCCGTCACGGGTCTTTCAAAGGTGCTGCAACGTGGATCGGCAAATGCTGCGCATGTTCCTGCGCAGGTATCGCGCAAATCTCTTTCTCGTTGCGCTGGCCAGCGTGTTGCTGAACGTCATGGTTTTTGCCGGATCGGGCTACATGATGCTCGTTTACGATTCGGTCCTGCCCAGTCGCAGCATTCCCACGCTGGTAGGCCTGTTCGCCATGCTGGTGCTGATCTACGTATTCCAGGCGGTTTTCGAGGCGATCCGCGCCGAAGCCCTGATGGGCGTTGCCAACGGCGTGCACGATGATCTGTTCGGCGCGGTCCATTATGCAACCGTATCGCGGCCGCTGCGCGCCGGGGCGGACAAGGGCGACGGCCTGCAGTTCACCCGCGATCTCGATGCGGTGCACCTGTTCCTGGCCGGCGCCGGGCCGATCGCGCTGATCGATCTGCCATGGGTCGTGATGTTCCTCGTCGTTCTTGCCGCCCTGCACTGGTGGCTGGGGCTGACGGCACTGGCGGGCGTTGCGGTCATGGCCGCGCTGGCCCTGCTTTCCAACCGGCGCACGCAGGCTGCCTCGCGCGAGCTGGCGATGATCACCGGGCAGCGCAGCGCCGCCACGCTCGCCGAAATCCGCTTCGCCGAATCCGCCTTTGCCATGGGCATGCAGGATCGCCTCGTCGCCCGCACATCGGGGTGGGAGGGACAGTTCATCGCCACCCAGTCTGCCCTGGCACGCACGGTTTCGCGCCTGGGAGGTGCCAGCCGCACGTTCCGCATGCTGCTGCAATCGATCATCCTCACGGTCGGCGCGTTGCTCGTCATCGACGACAAGGCGAGCGGCGGGGTCATCATCGCATCGTCGGTCCTTGCGGGCCGTGCGCTGGCTCCGGTCGATTCGGCCATCGCCAACTGGCGGGGCCTTGTCGCCGCGCGCAGCGGCTGGGGCCGCATCGTCCAGGCGATCACCACTTTCCGCCGCCCCGCCGAACGCCATGTCACGCTCGACCGCCCGCGTGGCGAACTGGCCGTGCGCGATCTCTGGGTGGCGCCGCCAGGCACGCAGCGCCTCACCGTGCAGGGCGTATCGTTCGCTCTGCAACCAGGGCAGGCGCTGGCGCTGATCGGGCCCAGTGCCGCAGGCAAGACGTCGCTGGTGCGCGGCATCCTGGGCATCTGGAAGCCACAGCGCGGCGAAGTGCGGCTCGATGGCGCCACGCCCGATCAATGGGACCCCACGGCGCTTGGCGGCGCGTTCGGCTATGTGCCGCAAACGGTCGATCTTATCGACGGCACGGTGGGGCAGAACATCGCCCGCTTCGATCCCGATGCCACGTCCGACGCGGTCATTGCCGCGGCCCGCGCGGCCAGCCTGCACGATGCCATCCTGGCCCTGCCCGATGGCTATGACACGCCGGTCTCGGCGGGCGGGAGCGAGCTTTCCGCCGGGCAACGCCAGCGGGTGGGCCTGGCCCGCGCGCTCTACGGCGATCCGCACCTCCTCATTCTGGACGAGGCCAATTCCAATCTCGACGCAGTGGGCGATGCCGCGCTCAATCGCGCCGTGCTCGACGTGCGCCAGCGCGGCGGCATCGTGATCATGATCACCCACCGCCCGGCCACGCTGGCGCCGATCACTCACGTTGCCGTCATGCAGAACGGCCGCCTGATCGATTTCGGAGAGCGGGACGCCGTGATGCAGCGCACGCTCTCGCCGGTGACCGAAGGCACCGCCATGCCCGCGGCCGCGCCGGGCCGCCTTGTCCGGAAAGCCGCACAATGAACATGCCTCTTTCCAGCGAAACCGCGGGCCAGCTGCTGCCGGCCATATGGACCGAATCGGCCGACGCAGCCCGCCTCCGCGCGCCGCGCCTGCTGATGCGGCTGGCGGTCACGCTCTGCGCGCTCACGGTCCTGCTGTTCGGCCTTGCCGCCACCGTGCCCATCGGCGGCGCGGTGATCGGCAGCGGTCAGGTCGGCGTCGAAAGCCGGATCAAACGCATCGCCCATCCCACCGGCGGGGTCATTGCCGCCATTGCCGTGATCAATGGCCAGCATGTCGGCAAGGGCGCTTTGCTGATGCGGCTGGACAACCGCGTGACGGGGGCCGATGCCACCTATTCCAACCTGTCGGTCGAGCAGTTGCTGGCGCAAAAGGCCCGGCTCGAGGCAGAACGGCTGGGGCTTGCCGCCGTGGCGTTCCCCCCGGAACTCACCGGCTCGGCCTCGCCCGGTGCGCGCCAGGCCATGGCCGACGAACGGCATCTGTTCGCCATGCGCCAGACCGAGGAAAGCCAGTTGCGCGCCCAGCTTGCGGCGCGGGTGGTGCAATACCATCAGCAGATCGCGGGCCTTCAAGCCCAGATCGACGCCCTGCGCCAGCAGCGCCGTCTGATCGAACCCGAACGCCAGGGCGTGCGCGATCTGTGGGACAGGCAGTTGGTGACGATCAACCGCCTCAACCAGCTGGAACGCACCGCCGTCGATATCGACGGCCAGGTCGCCCAGTTGCAGGCACAGATCGCCCAGACCCGCGCCCGCATTACCGAGGCGCAGGAACAATCGATCCAGACCATGCAGACCCGGCGCGTACAGGCCGGCACCGATCTTGCCCAGGTCAACACCGCGCTCAACCAGCAACAGTTGCGCAAGGTCAGCGCTTCGGACCAGAAAGACCGCAGCGAAATCCGCGCGCCCTATTCCGGCACTGTGGAAAAGATCGCCTTCGCTGCCATCGGCGACGTGGTGCGCCCGGCCGAACCGATCATGGAAATCGTGCCCGACCACGATGTCATGATCGTCGAAGCGTTGATCAGCCCGACCGATATCGATCAGGTGCGCGCGGGCCAGGCGGCAAGGGTGCGCTTCTCGGCGTTCAATCGCGCCGCCACGCCCGAAATACCTGGCCGGGTGATCTATGTCGCCACAGACCGCACGGACAACCAGGAGACGCGCCAGGCCTATTACACGGTGCGGATAGAGGTAGACCAGGCGGCGCTGGCGCGCGAAGGCTTGGCGCTGCGCAGTGGAATGCCGGCCGAAACCTATATCGAAACCGGCAGCCGCTCGCTTCTGTCCTATGTCACCAAGCCGCTGCGCGACCAGTTCGTGCGCGCTTTCCGCGACAATTGAGAGGTCAGGGGTCATGCGCCGGATCGCCTTGCACTGTCTGCTTGCCCGGGTTGCCCGGGTCGCGCCGATAGGTTTTCTGCTGCCGCTCGCGCCCGGTTGCCAGATCGCGCCCGCCGTCCAGGCGCAGGCGATCGACGTCGGCACGCGGGACGAAGCGCCCAGAGGCGACACGGGGGACTGGGGCGACACGGCGCGGCCTTTCGCGCCGGAGTTGCCGCCTGAAACCCCGCCCGATATCGTCGCGGGCGCCAGTCTGGGCACGCCCGTCGCCACGCTTTTCGAGGCCTTGCGCTATGCCTACTGGACTTCGCCCGCTCTGCTCGCCCAGCGCAGCACGGCCCATGCCGGCGATTGGGGCGTCGCCCAGGCCCGGGCCGCCTATGGCCCCAGGCTCGACTATGCGCTGACCTATGGCTGGACCAGGGACCGCTTCGAGATCGCCCAGGGCGCCTATCTTTCGCGGCGTGGCTGGACGTCCACGGCCACGGCCGTTCTGACCCAGCCATTGTTCAGCTTCGGCCGGTCGTTTTCGTCGGAACGGGCCGCCCGCGCCGAGGCCGCCTATCAGCACGCCGCGCTGCGCTCGTCCGAACAGCAGGCCCTGCTCGACGCGCTCGACGCGTTCGTCGGCCTGAGACGCACCCGCGCGGCTGTGGCCATCGCGGCAGACAATCTTTCGGCCCTGACCCGCGAACTGACCGACAACCGTGCCAGGCTCAAAGCGCACGAAGTGACTGCCACCGATATCGAGCAAGTCGAAACCCGGGTGGAACTTGGGCGCGTGCAATTGCTGGCGGCCCAGCGCGATGCCGGCAGCGCCGAGGCCGCGTTCATCCGCATGATCGGCACGCGGCCGGGTGACCTTGCCGCCCCGCCGCCGCTGCAACTGCCGGTTGCCGATCTGGAACAGGCCTATGCCTATGCCGAAACGCATAACCCCCTGATCCTGGCGGCACAGGCTCGCGAACTGGCATCGCGGGCCGCCGTGGATGCAGCCAGGGCAGACCGTCGCCCGCGCCTGGATTTTCAGGGCACAGCCGCGTTGCAGCCTTATTCCAACGGCTTTTCCAACTATTCCGACAGCTTGCGCCAGACAGAGGTGAAAGGCGTGATCACCCTTTCCGGCCCGCTGTTCGACAGTGGAGAGCGCATGGCCCGCGTTCGCGCGGCAGAAGCCGCCAACGATGCCGACTGGCGCCTGATCGATGCCGCCCTGCGCGAGAACCGCGCCACCCTGGCAGCAGCGTGGAACGACTGGCAAGCCCAGACCATGGCGATCGAGCGGCTCGCCAGCGCGGTGCAGGCCGCGCAGAAAGCCTATGACGGCGCCTTGCTGCAGGAACGGGCGGGCATGTTCACCACGCTTGACGTGCTGCAACTGGCACGCGAACTGCTGCAGGCGCGCAATTCCTATAACGAAGGGATTGCCGGCGCCTATCTGGCCAAGGCGCAGGTGCTGACCACGCTGGGCACGCTCGACACCGCCTGGCTTCTGCCCGACGCCCCGCGCCAAGACGCCGAACGTTACGCCGGGCGTGTGGCCGGCAAGGCAGACATTCCCCTGCTGACCCAGGCCGTGCGCACTGCCGACGGCCTTGTCCAGGGTCCTGTGCGCCCTCGTCCGTTACGCGACCCGGCCGCCGCGACGCGCACGCATGCCGCTGCAATCGGCATTGCCGAAACGCCGGACGCGCCGTGATCAGGTAGCGAGAGGCCGCGCGGTGAAACTGGCCGGCGGGGAACGGTCAGAATTCCGACCAGTCGTCCTCGGCCAGCGCCGTATTGCCCAGACTGCGCGGCGCAGGCGACGGTTGGGGCGTCGGGCGAGGCGCCGAGTGGGGCAAGGCGGCTGACGGGGGCGTCGCGCCGGATGGCGCGGGTAGGGCCGGAACCGCAGCCGGGGCCACAGCCGCGGCGGGCGCCGGCCGCACCGCGGCAGCCGGCCGCACCGCGGCAGCCGGCCGGGGCGCGGCGGCAACGGGCGCAGTTTTGACGGGCGCAGTTCTAACGGGCGTAGGTGTAGCCATGAGCGACGGGGCCACGGGTGTCGGATTCGCCACGGGCCGGCCATCGGCAAAGCGGAACTTGGTGAGTTCGCGCGCCATCACGCCAGCCTGATCGGCGAGGTTGCGCGCGGTGGCGGTGGCCTGCTCGGCCATGGCGGCATTTTGCTGGGTGATCGCGTCGACATCGCGCACGGTGGCATTGATCTGGCCCAGCGTGACCGCCTGCTCGCCCGATGTGCCGTTGAGTCGGCGCATCACGTCGTTGATCTGGCCGACGCTGGCGGCAATGCGTTCCAGCGCATCGCCCGTGGCGGTGACGAGACCCACCCCGTTGGATACCTGTTCGGTCGAACTGCTGATGCGGGCGCGAATGTCGCGTGCGGCATCGCCCGCGCGCTGGGCCAGCGCGCGCACTTCGCTGGCCACCACGGCAAAGCCGCGCCCTGCTTCGCCGGCGCGTGCCGCTTCCACCCCCGCGTTGAGCGCCAGCAGGTTCGTCTGAAAGGCGATGGCATCGATCACGCCGACGATCTCGGCAATTTCCTGGGACGATTTCTCGATCGTGGCCATGGCTTCGATCGCCCGGCCCACCACTTCGCCCGATTGATGCGCCTCGTCGAGCGTGGTCTGCACCATCGCGCTGGCGTGGCCGGCTTCCTCCACCGATTTCTGCACGCTGTCGTTGACCTGGCGCAACGCGGCGGCGGCTTCCTCCACCGCGGCAGCCTGCTGTTCGGTGCGGGTGGAAAGGTCTTCCGATCCAGCCAGGATTTCGGCCGATCCATTGGCGACCTGTTCGGCCAGCCCGCCCACCGAGCGCAACGCCCCGGCCATGGCATCGACGGCTGCATTGAAAGCGGTACGCAGGCAATCGTAATCCTGCCGGAAAGCGCGTGTCAGGTGGCAATCCAGATCGCCGTGCGACAGGCGTTCGAGCCCGTCACGCAGCGCATCGACCACGGCCGAGGTTTCCGCCTGGCTTTGCACCTGGACCATCACGGCGTCTGCGCCATCGATATCGAGCGGGGTCAGCGTGACCAGCAAAGGCACCGGCCGCCCCTGCCGATCGAGGTTGAGCCATTCGAAACGGGCCATGCCCTGGCGCTGCGCTTCGGCCAGACGCTCGGCCACGTGCGCGTCGGCCTGCCGCCCGTCGGCCTGTCGCGGTGCCGCGAGCGAGACGGGCGTAGCGCCGATAATATCGTGCCTGGCGCGTTGATAGACCCGTTCGGCAGCCGCGTTGCAAAACGTGAAGCGACCGTGCTGCATCAACAGGAAACCATCGGCCGACCGTTCAAGAACGGCCTGCGCGAAACGTGTTTCGAGTGGAATGACAACGCGCCTTTTGAACATGCAACCTTCCCCGGGCTCGGCTGGTCTGAACGAACGAGAAATGCGCTATCACGGGCGTGTTCAAACGGGCCTTAAACGGCAGACACGTAAACTTGCGTGCAGCAGGCGCTTGCATGCAGGCTGGCAGCAAGCACCGGCGGTGCCGGGCTTAGTCACGCTCGCGAAAGATCCAGGCGATAGCCGATGCCGGGCTCGTTGCGCAGGGCAGACTGGCCGGGCGGGCGGTCGCTTTCCAGCTTGCGCCGGATGCCGCGCGCGGCGACACGCAGATATTCGACGTCGGTTTCGTGGCCTGGCCCCCATATCGTGCGCAACAGGTGCGCATGGGTGACGACCCGGCCGGCCTGGTTGGCCAGTTCGGCCAGGAACGCGTATTCCTTGGGCGCGAGATGCACGTCCACCCCGCCCTTGCGCACGCGCCGCGCGGCAAGGTCTATCTCCACGTCGGCAAACCGCAGCACGGCCTGCTCCCGCGCGGCGCCTGAAAGCCTGGCCCGGTGGCGCAGCGCGGTACGCACCCGGGCCAGGACCTCTTCGGGATCGAACGGCTTGGTGACATAGTCGCTGGCGCCCAGATCGAGTGCGGCAACTTTTTCGGCCGTGGCATCGCGCGCGGACAGCACCACCACGGCCAGGCCCGCCCCTACCAGATAGGGCAGGATGTCCAGCCCGTCACGATCGGGCAGGCCAAGGTCGAGCAGCGCCAGATCCGGTGCCTGGGCCGCGCGCTGTGCCATGGCCTGTGCCGCGCTGCCCGCCTCGCTCACGCCATATCCGGCCTGCACCAGGGTGTGGCGCAACAGCGCGCGGATCGCGGCATCGTCGTCAACCACCAGAACCCGCGCACCGGTCGTTTCCGCCGCCACGCTCATGCCGCGGCCTCCACCGGGCGGACCAGCCCGGGCGGTACGCGCAGGGCAAAGCGGGCGCCGCCACCGGCGCGGTTGGCCGCCGTCACGCCCAGCCCCATCGCCTCGGCAAAGCCCTTGACGATGGCCAGGCCCAGCCCGCTGCCGCCCCGCCGATCCGAGCCATCAAGCCGCGTGAACATGCCGAAAATGCGCTCTTCCTCACCGGTCGGAAGGCCCGGCCCCTCGTCGCACACCGCCAGTTCGACCCCACCCTGCGCATCGCATTGCGCCTCGATACGGACCCTTGCGACACCGTCCTGACCGCCGGTACGCCCATGGCGGGCGGCATTGTCGATCAGATTGATCAGGCAATGGTGCAAGAGCCGGGGGTCGGCAAGGATCAGCGGCAGGTCTTCCGATACGGCCAGTTCCACCGCCACGGCCAGCCCCGCCGGCGCCAGATGATCGAGCGCGGCATCGCAGGCTTCGGCAAGGTCGACAGGCTCGGGATCGCGCTTAAGCGCGCCGATTTCCAGGCGGACCATCTCGATGAGGTTGGCGACGAAACGATCGAGGCGCTCGGCCTCGGCCCGCGCGCTGGCCAGCGCGACCGCCTGCTCTCCGTCGCGCGGGCGCAACGCGCGCAGGGTTCCCAGCACGGTGGTCAGCGGCGTGCGCAGATCGTGCCCGATCGCCGACAGCAGCGCGCTGCGCAGCCGCTCCCGCTCCTGCACCCGGCCAAGCGCCAGCTTTTCCTCTTCCAGCGCGATGCGGGCCAGCGCGAGACCGGCCTGGGCCAGCAGGCTTTCGAGCAGAGGCGCCTGCGCTTTGTGCAGCGGGAGATCGGCGTCGGGGTCGCCGACGCCGACCACGGCCAGCGGCCCTCCGCTGCCCGGCACCGGCAGGAATAGCCATTCCGATGCCGTGGGCACCTGCCCCCCCGGGCCAGCCGATCTGCCGCTGTCGAGGCACCATTGCGCCGCCGCGGCTTCCAGAAGATCGAGCCGGTCCTGCCCCGGACACGCCGCCGCCAGGGCAACGATGCCTTGCGCATCGGGCGCCGCTACCAATACATGCAGGCCGAATTGCCGCGCGACTTCCTCGGCCAGCATGGTCCACAGCGCGTCCCGCCGGGTAATCCCCATCAGCCGTCCGGCAAAACCGGCCAGCATGGCATCGCGCCCGGCCTGGGCCTGGGCAGCCAGGGCTTGCTGGCGCAGGCGCGCCGCCATGTGGCTGCCCACCAGGGCCACGCCGAGCAGAATCATCAGCGTGATGAAATGCGAAGGATCGTCCACCGCCAGCGTAAAGCGGGGCGGGACGAAGAAATAGTTGTAGCACAGCGACGAGAGCACCCCGGCCAGCAGCCCCGGCCGCAGGCCCAGCCGGATCGCCGCGAACATGACCGGCACCAGATAGAGCAGCCCGATATCGGCGATGTCGCCGCGCGCCAGCAAAGTCAGGCCAACCAGCGTCGCCAGCCCGATCAGCGCCCCCGTGGCCAGAAGGCCGGCCACCAGCCCGTCGCCTGCCCCGTCACCTTCTGCCGCAACGCCGGCAGTTGGCAGCGGGCGCTTGGCGCTGACAGGAACAAAAGGCAGGCTCATGACCAGGGCATGCCAAAGGCAGGCCCGTGCTGTCGAGGGGAAAGCCTGTCGCAAGGTGTCGCCGCAGCGGGACAGAAACCGCAAGGCGCCGCGTAAAGATTGCATAAATTCCGTCGCGCGGCGTGATCCCTGCGCGTAGCGGGCCGCGCATGACCGCGATCCCTTTTCAGGCCGCCGATGCGCCCGCGCACTTGCCCCACGCTCAGGATGACCAGCATGCACAGGGGCTCGTGCCTCTGGCAGTCGGAGCGATCGGGGTGGTGTTCGGCGATATCGGCACTTCGCCGCTCTATTCGCTCAAGGAAAGCTTCATCGGCCATCATCGCCTGGCGGTGGACACGGACCATATCTTCGGTGTCCTGTCGCTGATATTCTGGACAATGACGCTGATCGTCACGATCAAGTACGTCTTCGTTATCCTGCGCGCCGACAACAAGGGCGAGGGCGGCAGCCTGGCATTGCTGGCGCTGATCGGGCGCCAGCTCAAGCCGGGACGATGGACGGCATTGACCACCGTCCTGGGCATCATCGCCACGGCGCTGTTCTATGGTGACGCGATCATCACGCCCGCGGTGTCTGTGCTGTCCGCCGTCGAAGGGCTCACCGTGGTGCACCCGGCCTTTGCCCAGGTGGTGCTGCCCATCTCGATCGCGATTCTCATTGCCCTCTTCGCCATCCAGTCGCGCGGCACGGCCATGGTGGGCAAGATGTTCGGCCCGGTCATGCTGGTGTACTTCGCGGTGATCGCGCTGCTGGGTATCAACGGCATTGCCCATGCCCCCGAAATCCTTCTGGCCGTCAACCCGTGGTATGCGGTCAAGTTCTTTCTGCTCGACCCGATGCTGGCGTTCCTGGCGCTGGGCTCGGTGGTGCTGGCGGTGACCGGCGCCGAAGCGCTTTATGCCGACATGGGCCATTTCGGCCGCCGCGCGATCATGGCCGCCTGGCTCTGGGTGGCCTTTCCCTGCCTGCTTATCAACTATGCCGGGCAATCCGCGCTGCTGCTGCGCAACCCGGCCATGGTGGAAAATCCGTTCTTCCTGATGGCGCCCGATTGGGCGCGCCTGCCGCTGGTGATCCTGGCGACGCTGGCCACCGTCATTGCCAGCCAGGCCGTCATCTCGGGCGCGTTTTCGGTTTCGCAACAGGCCGTGCAGCTTGGCTTCCTGCCCCGCATCCGCATTCTGCATACCAGCGCCAGCGCGGCGGGGCAGGTCTATGTGCCGCTGGTCAACTGGGTATTGCTGGCCATGGTGATCGCGCTGGTGCTGGCGTTCGGAACGTCGAGCAACCTTGCCTCGGCCTATGGGATCGCCGTGACCGGCACGATGTTCATCACTGCGTGCATGCTGGGCGTGCTGACCTTTGCGGTGTGGAAATGGCATCCGCTGGTCGCCGGCCTCGTCACTGGCACGTTCCTGATCGTCGACGGCGCCTATTTCGCCTCGAACGCCACCAAGATACCCGACGGCGGCTGGTTCCCCCTGCTGGTGGCCGCCATCACTTTTACCGCGCTCACCACCTGGGCCACGGGCCGCCGCATCCTGCGCGACCGCCTCGCCGAAGACGCCATGCCGTTCGACCTGTTTCTGGGATCGGTGTGCGCGCGCGTGCGCCGGGTGAAAGGCACGGCCGTGTTCATGGCCTCTTCGGTGGAAGGCATTCCCCCTGCCTTGCTCCACAACCTCAAGCACAACCATATCCTGCACGAACGCGTGGTGATCCTGACGGTGATGACCGCCGGCGTGCCGCACTTGCCCGATCACAAGCGGCGCACGGTGGAAGACATGGGCCATGGCTTTTACCGCATGATCGTCAACAGCGGCTTCATGGACGAGATCGACATTCCTGCCGAACTTGGCGCCGAAATGCGCGCAGGCGGGCCGTTCAAGCCGATGGAGACCAGTTATTTCCTGGCGCGGCAGACGCTGATCGCGTCAAAGCGGCCGGGCATGGCGATCTGGCGGGAAAAGCTGTTCGCCTGGATGGTGCGCAATTCGGAAAGCCCTATGCAGTTCTTCCGCCTGCCCACCAACCGGGTGATCGAACTGGGCAGCCAGCTGGAGATCTAGGCGGAAGGCTCAAATCTCCACCACCGCGTCGGCCAGGCGCGCAACCTCTTCCTGCCGGTGCGACACCAGCAGGATCGGCAGGCGCAGATCATCGCGGATGCGGGCGATCAGTGCGATCACCGCGTCGCGGCGGGATGCGTCGAGCGCGGTCAGCGGCTCGTCCATCAGCAGGAAACGCGGTCCACGCAGCAGAGCCCGTCCGATCGCCACGCGCTGGGCCTCGCCGCCCGAAAGACTGTGCGGGCGCCGGTTCAGCAGGGGGGCAATCTCGAGCAGGCCGGTGATTTCGTCCAGCGTCAGCGTGCGACGATCGGGCGCGGCGTGGCGCCACCCGAACAGCAGATTGTCGCGCACGCAAAGGTGGGGAAACAGGCGCAGGTCCTGAAAGACATAGCCCGCCGCGCGCCGCTCTGCCGGGATGTCTATCCCCTGCGCGGCATCGAACAGCACCGTGCCGCCCACCGCGATATGGCCGGCAAGCGGGCGCAGCAGCCCGGCCACGGCATCGAGCGTGCTGGTCTTGCCCTGGCCCGAAAGCCCGACGAGCGCGGTGATACCCGGCCCGCCGCCAAGGCGGACGCCGAATTCGCGGCCGCCGCGGGCCAGTACCACGTCGATGTCAAAGGACACGGGCGCCCCGCCCTCCCTGGCGCCGTGCCAGCAGTTCCGACGCCACCAGCGCCAGCAACGACAGCGTGACGGCCACCAGCGCCAGCCGCCATACCGTGGCGTCGCCGCCCGGCACCTGCAGCGCGGCATAGATGGCCAAGGGCAGAGTCTGGGTTTCGCCCGGAATATTGGAAACGAACGTGATCGTGGCGCCGAATTCGCCCAGCGAACGGGCAAAGCCCAGCACTGCCCCGGCCACGATGCCCGGGCCGCAGAGCGGCAGAGTCACCCGCCGGAACGTGGCCCACCGCCCTGCGCCCAGCGTGCGCGCTGCCTGCTCCAGCCGGGGATCGACAGCCTCGAGCGACAGGCGGATGGCGCGCACCATCAAAGGCAGCGCCATGATCGCCGCAGCCAGCGCCGCGCCGGTCCAGCGGAACAGCAGCGTCACGCCGAACATCCGCCACAGCCACCCACCCAGAGCGCCGCCCGGTGCAAACGCCACCAGCAGCATCCAGCCGATGACCACCGGCGGCAGCACCAGCGGGAGATGCACCAGCGCGTCGAGCAGCACGCGGCCGCGAAACCGCCCCCGCGCCAGCGCCCAGGCCATGGCAAAGGCGAACGGCAGCACGCCAAGAATGGCAACCGCGCTGACTTTGGCCGAAAGCGCCACCACGCCCCATTCCTGCGCGGAAAGCCCCATGATGCTCAACGCGCCACGAAGCCGAAACGGCGGAAGATCGCCTTGCCCTCTGCCGACAGCAGAAAGCGGCGGAATCCCTCGGCATCCGGATGGGCAGACGCCGCAAGCCGCGCCACGGGATAAGTGATCGGCGCATGGCTGCCCGCGGGAAACACGCCCACTATCCGCACGCCCGGCTCTGCCCGCGCATCCGTGGCATAGACGATGCCCAGCGGCGCGGCCCCGCGTGCCACGAGAGCCAGAGCCGCGCGCACGTTTTCCGCCCGCGCCACCTGCCCTTGTAGCTGCGCCCAGACTCCCAGTTTTTCGAGTGCCGCCCTGCCATAGCGCCCGGCCGGTACCGCGTCGGGATCGCCCATTGCCAGCCTGCCGCCGGCAAGCGCGCGGGCCAGGGGAAAACCGGGCGCGGGATAGAGGCGCAGCGTGCTGCCCGCCGGCGCGACGATGACCAGCGCATTGGTCACCAGGCGCGCCCGCGTTCCCGGCACGATCAGCCCTGCCCGCGCCACCGCGTCCATCCAGTCTTCGTCGGCCGAAGCGAACAGATCGGCCGGCGCGCGCGCCTCGATCTGGCGCGCCAGCGCCGACGAGGCGGCAAACGACAGGACCGGGCGCGGATGCCCGAGCCTGGCCCAGCGATCGGCTGCCGCGTTCATCGATTCCTGCAAGCTGGCCGCCGCCAGCACCAGTGGCCCCGCCGGCTGCGGCGCCGCCGCGGCGGGCAAAGGCAAGATCGCCAGGGCCAGCAGGGAGAAGAAGCGAAACAGAACGTGGCCCATGGCAACTCCGCAGCGATCAGGCAGTATCCGGCTGGCTATATTCGGCAGAATACATTCAGCGCTCCTACAGCCGGCACGCGCGAAATGCAAAAGTGCGGCGCAGGCAAAGCGGGCTTGCCGGCGGGCGCGGATTGGGCAAGAGCAGGCGCGCGAACGAGACTGCAACAGGACAAGGAACGGCAATGCGCGCAAGGATCTGGGCCAAGGCCCCAGCAGCAACGGTTGCCGTCGTGCTGGCCGCAGCCCTGGCCGCCCCGGCGGCCGCGCAGGCCGCGCCGCCTCCTGCGGGTGCAGGCACCGCGCAAAAGGCCGATATTCCCGCCCCCTGGCGCGCCGCGCCCGATGTGGGCGCGTTGCTGGCGCAAGACCGCGTGATCGGGCCGGCGCAGGCGCGGGTCAGCGTGGTGGTCTGGTCCGATCCCGAATGCCCTTATTGCCGGCAGTTTTCCGGCATCCCCGATGCGGCCATCGCGCGCGCCGGGGGCACGGCCAATCTGGCCATCCGCATGCTGCCCCTGCCATTCCACGGCGCAGCGGCAGTGCTGGGCGGCATGGCCGCGCTTTGCGTGGCCGATCAGGGCGGCCCGTCGGCCTATTATCGCTTCCTGGCCGATTACTTTTCCCGCACCGGTACCAACGGGCGCGGCTTGCCGGGCGGGCGCGGGGCAGTGATCGCCCTTGCCCGCCAGGACGGTGCCGGCGACAGTGCCAAGCTCGATGCCTGCCTGCGCAGCAAGGATACGCTGGGCCGGCTCGCCGCCGAAGGCGACGCGGCCGAGCGTGCCACGGTGCAGGGCACGCCGGCCGTGGCCGTGCGCAACAATGTCTCGGGCGAAACGATCATCGTCGATGGCGCGATCGATAGCGAAACGCTGGATCAGGCCATTGCCTTGATGGCCGCGCGCAACGCCCGTCAAGGCCCGCCGCCGGCCGACTATTCGCGATGACCCAAAATGTGCCAAGGTTTCCCGCAGAACGGGCTTTGAACGCCAAGGTTTTGCGCTAAACGCCGGACATGGACCGTATCGATCGCAAGTTGCTGGCCACGTTGCAGGCAGATTCGCAAAGTTCCCTGGCGCAACTGGCCGATCGCGTGGGCCTTTCCAGTTCCGCATGCCACCGGCGGATGCGCGCACTGGAGGAAAACGGCACGATCACCGGCTATGGCGCGCGCATCGATGCCGGCAGGATCGGCCTCAACCTGCATGCCCTGATCGATATCACGCTGGAAAGCCAGAGCCGCGAAGCGATGGAGCGGTTCGAGCGCGCCGCGCTCGATTCGGTCGAAATCCTCGAATGCTATCTGATGTCAGGCGCGGCCGATTATCGCCTGCGGATCGCCGCGCGCGACATGGCCGATTACGACCGGCTGCACCGCGATTGCCTGGCCCGCCTGCCGGGAGTGAGCGCGATGCACACCAGTTTCGTCATCCGTCCGGTCAAGGCCTGGAACGGCTATGCCCTGGGCTGAGCGCGGGCGATGATCGTGGCGCGGCGCGGCATGCTGGGCCTGCTTGCCGCGCTGCCATGGGCCGGCGCTGCCCGGGGCGCCGCGCCGGATTTTCCCCGAACGCCGCGCAGTGCAGGGCGCCTTCAGAAACGGCTTGGCGTTCCGGCGCTGGCCGCCGGGTGGCGCAATGCCGCCGCGGGCGGCGAAACCTGTGCCGGGCTGCGCATGGCCGGTGCCGCCGTGCCCGTGGCCATGGGTGACTGCTGGCACTGGGGCTCGATCACCAAGCCGGTCACGGCAACGCTGATCGCCACCGCGGTGGAAGCGGGCGAACTGGCGTGGGACGAAACACTGGTGACGCGCCTCGCCTTGCCCGATGCCGGGGCATGGCGCGGGGTGACCCTGGTGCACCTGCTATCGCACACCAGCGGCTTTCCCCGGATCGACCGCGATACGGAAATGGCCGCCTTTCCCGCGCAGGAGGCCGATCCGCGCGAAAGCCGCCGGGCGCTGACGCGCCTGACCCTGGCCCGCGCGCCTCAGGCGGCGCCCGGGGCAGGCTTCGTCTATTCCAACCGCAACTACGTGGCGGCCGCGGCGATGCTCGAGGCGGCCTGCGGCAAGCCGTGGGAAATCCTGCTGGCCGAACGCATCCTTGCGCCGCTGGGCATGGCCGGCGCCGGTTTCGGCGCGCCGGGCACGCCCGGTCTGCTCGATCAGCCGGTCGGCCACGCCTGGTGGCCGGGCGAGGCCGGGATACCCCATCCACCCGGCGTGCCGCCCACCGACAATCCGGCCGTGGCCGGCCCGGCCGCCCGGCTCCATGCCCCGGTCGCGGCGATGACCGCGTTTCTCGATGCCCATCGCCTGGGGCACCCCCTGCTGCGCCCGGAAACCTGGCGGCGGCTGCATATGCCGCCTTTCGGTGGCAACTATGCTCTGGGCTGGGTCGTCAACGCGGACGGCAGCCTGTGGCACGATGGCAGCAACAACCTGTGGACGGCGCAGGTTCTGGTGCAACGTGACGAAGTGCGCGCCATTGCCACCAACTGGGGCGATCACGCGCGCCTGGCCGCACCGCTGCAAACCGCGCTGCGCGGTTGATCAATCCTCTTCCACCCGGGACATCGCCGCCATGGCGGCAACCAGGACCAACGCCGCTACCAGCATGGTCCAGCGCGGATCGTCGGGAAAAAAGCTCCGCATGATGCCGCCCATGGCCGTTGCCACGATCAGTTGCGGAATGACGATGAACAGGTTGAACAGCCCGATATAGATACCGAACTTGGCCGGCGGCAGCACTCTTGTGAGGATCACGTAGGGCATGCCCAGGATCGAGGCCCAGGCCACGCCGATCAGCGCCATGGGGACCAGCAGCAGCGTGGCATCGCGGATCACCAGCAGCAGCACGAACGCCGCCGCCCCGGCGCCCAGCCCTACCATGTGGGTGCGCACGTTGCCGATGCGCCGCGCCAGCACCGGCAGGGCAAACGCGGCGAGCGCGGCCACCCCGTTGTAGAAAGCGAACATCACCCCCACCCAGTCCGCCCCGGCATTATAGGCCGCCCCGCTGGTATCGGTGGCATGGAAAACGTCGCGCGTGACCACCGGCGTCGTGTAGATCCACAGGATGAACAGGGCCACCCAGGTAAAGAACTGGGCAAGCGCCAGTTGCCGCATGGCACGCGGCATCTGCGCCAGATCGCTGATCACCTGGGCCAGCACGCCGGTGCTGCGCCGCGCCCGCAGCGCGATCTGCAACAGGCCGAACACCACCAGGCCGCTGCCCAGGACCAGCAGCTGCTTGTCGAGCGCCAGCGCCAGCACCGCGCCAAGCAGGACCGCGCCGCCGGCAATCCAGCGCAGGCCATGCCTTGGATAGACCAGCGGCCGGTCGCCATCGTGATCCTCGCGCGCATCGGCAAATGCGGCCATTTCCGCCGGGCTGTATTCGCGCACCCGCAAGGCTGTCCAGGCCACGGCGGCGACCATAGCAAAGGCACCGATGTAGAAGCTGTAGCGGACGGATGGCGGGATCACCCCTTCCGGCGCGGTGTTGGCAACGCCCAGCGCATTGAACGCGGCCGGGGCCAGACTGCCCAGCACGGCACCCGCGCCGATGAACCAGGTCTGCAGCGCAAACCCCTGCGCGCGCTGATGCGGGGGAGTCATGTCGCCGACGAAGGCGCGAAACGGCTCCATCGCCACGTTGAGCGAGGCATCGAGCAGCCACAGGAACAGCGCGGCCATCAGCAGCAAGGGCGTATTCGGCAGGCCAACCAGCGCCAGCGCCGCCAGAACCGCACCCGCGACGAAATAGGGCCGGCGCCGGCCGAACCGGCCCCAGGTGCGATCGGACCAATGCCCGATCAGCGGCTGCACGACCAGGCCTGTCACCGGCCCGGCGATCCACAGAAACGCCAGATCGTCGACCTTGCTACCCAGTGCCTGAAAAATGCGGCTGACATTGGCGTTTTGCAGCGCGAACGCCAGCTGGATGCCGAAAAAGCCGAAACTGGTGTTCCACAGCCCCCGGAATGTCTGCGCGGGCTTTTCCGCCCCTTGGCCCGACGTGGTCATGGCATCCTCTTCCTTGTTCCCGGCCTGGTGCGATGCGCCACGACCGGCAGCAGCGCGAGATGCATACGAATGCTATGCGTAAATCGTTTGCAGTGCGCGTGCGGAATCCAGGCTAACCCCCACTGCTGGCGCGCACCACCAGCCGTGTCGGCAGCACCCCGGGCGGTAGCGCGCGTTCCTCGATCTGGGCCAGAACCGATTCCACCAGGGCTTCGCCCGCCAGGCGAAGGTCCTGCACCACGGTGGTGAGCGGCGGGTTGGCAAAGCCCGCGGCCGGGATATCGTCAAAACCCACGATCGCCACGTCGCCCGGCACTGCCAGCCCGGCGTCGGCCAGAACGCGCTGTGCGCCGATGGCGATCAGATCGCTGGCGGCAAAGATCGCATCGAACGGCACTTTGCGGGACAGCAGCGTCAGCGCGGCACTGTGGCCCGATTCCTCGGAACTGATGGCATCGACCACGAGCGCCGGATCCTGCGAGAGGCCGGCGGCAGCCAGCGCCCGCAGCAAGCCGGCATGGCGCTGTTCGAATTCGGGATAGTGGCTGTCGGCCTGGCCCAGGAAAGCGATGCGCCGCCGCCCGCGGGCGATCAGGTGCTCGCCCGCCAGCCGCCCCGCGCCGAAATTGTCGGATCCTACCGTGGTGCCGATCGTGCCTTGGTCCACCGATCCCCAGCGCACGAAATGGGTGCCGGCTTTCACCAGCTGGCGCAGGCGGCTTTCGTAAACGGTGTAATCGCCATAACCCAGCAGGATCAATCCGTCGGCGCGGTGGCTTTCCTGATAACGGCGATGCCAGTCATCCTCCAGCTTTTGAAATGAAACCAGAAGATCCAGTCCCTTGGCGGCGCAGTGCCGCGTTATCGATCCCAGCATCGACAGGAAAAAAGGGTTGATGTTGGATTCATCGGGCGTCGGATCTTCGAAAAACAGCAGCGCCAGCGTATCGGACCGCTGGGTGCGCAACGATGACGCGTTCTTGTCCACCGTATAGTTCAACTGGCGGGCAATGGCCTCGATCTTTTCGCGCGTGGCCTTGCTGACCGCCTTGCTGCCCCGCAAGGCACGGCTCACCGTAGGCTGCGAAACGCCGGCAAGATAGGCGATCTCGAAACTGGTCGGCTTGTTCGCCGGCTTGCGGCCCATGGCCTGCTCTCTCCCGCATGGTCAGAGGATTGCCCTCTCACCCACCCAGCGTACGCATAAATATATTTTATGCAACGATGTCTGGCCAACTGCTGCCGGCTTACCGCGCGAATGCCCCCATTTGCCCGCAAAGTAACGTATTTTTTTGCAGTCGCGAAAAACTTTGCAACGCATGGTATACGTATGCCTTCTTCGCCACCGCCCCCCTGCGGCGTAGCTTGCCTTCGCGAACTCCGGTGGAACCTGGCGTGTCTGTCCCCGAACAGCGGATAGCCAAGCCTTGCGGAATTCGCGCTTTATGCCGTTTGCCTGCGTGACAGCGGGCAAGCCAACAAGGTTCGTAGCCGGCGCGATGCCGGTTGGGGGAGTGGAAAGTACCATGGCATATCATGCAGTTCGTGCGAGCGGCTTGCGCTGCTCGTTGGTCGCCCTTGCGACCGTACTGGCCGGCAGCAGCCCGGCCCTTGCCCAGGATGCCACGGCACCGCAGGCAACGCCCCAGGCAGCCGACGCCGCCGATGCGACCGCCGCGCCAGTGCCCGCCGAACCTGCTGCCCCTGCCGAACCTGCTGCGATCGTGGTTTCCGGTATTCGCGCCTCGCTCAATGCCTCGGCCTCGATAAAGCGCAATTCGATCGCCATCGTCGAAGTGGTTTCGGCCGAAGACATCGGCAAGCTGCCCGATGTTTCGATCGCCGATGCGCTGGCCCGCCTACCCGGGGTGACGGCGCAGCGCCTCGAAGGGCGCGACCAGCGCCTGTCGATCCGCGGCCTCGGCCCGGATTTCTCCACGGCGCTGCTCAACGGCCGCGAGCAAGTCACCGTGGGTGACAACCGCGGCGTCGAATACGATCAGTATCCGTCCGAATTCTTCAAGAACGTGGTGGTCTACAAGACCGCCGATCCCTCGCTGATCGCCGGCGGCATTTCCGGTTCGGTCGACATGCGCATGCTGCGTCCGCTTTCCCAGGCCGGTCGCATCATCGCGTTCCAGCTGCGCGGCCAGATGAATGGGATGAAGAAACTCAACCCCGATGGCCAGCGCTTCGGCTATCGCGCTTCGGCCGCCTATGTGAACAAGTTTGCCGACGATACGTTAGGCATCGCCATCGGCATTTCGGCCACCTCGGCCCCGTCGCAGAACGAACGCTACAACGCCTGGGGCTTCCCCACGGTGTCCAGCACCGACAGCACGCTGGTGCTGGGCGGCGCGAAGCCCTATGTCCAGTCCAACCTGCTGCAACGCTATGGCGCGGTGGCCACGATCGAATATCAGCCGAACGACAACTGGCATTCCACGCTCGACGTGCTCTATTCCAAGTTCAAGGAAACCCAGCGCCTGCGCGGGATCGAATTCCCGATCTACCCCGGCTGGTCGGCGCTCAGCTCGACCGACACCACCGCGATCCAGCCCGGCTACACGGTGAAGGACGGTTTTGTCACCGACGCCACGATCACCAACGTCAAGGCGGTGATGCGCAACGATTACAACCGCCGCGATGCCGACAACGTGTCGATCGGCTGGAACAACGTGATCGGCCTTGGCGACACGATGCACCTGAAGATCGATGCCAGCTACAGCCATGCCAAGCGCACCGACTTCCTGCTCGAAACCTATGCCGGCACGGGCTACATCACCAACGGTGCGCGCGACACGATCCGCATCAGCCAGAACGGCAACGGCACGTTCAACATCGTGCCCACGCTCGATTACGGCAACGCCGCGAATTTCGGCCTGACCGACCCGCGCGGCTGGGGCTATAACGGCACCACCGCCGTGGTCCAGGCGGGCTTCCTCAACAAGCCCACGTTCAAGGATGACCTGGCCTCGCTGCGCGCCAGCCTGGACGGCGAATTCGCCAAGGGCGGACTGCTCAAGGGCTGGGAAGTCGGCGCCAACTACAGCTATCGCAAGAAAGTCTCGGCGTTTCGCTCGTACTTCCTCTGCCCCAAGGGCAGCGGCAGCGGCTGCACGGTCAGCAGCGGCACCACCACGTTTGCGCAGATCCCTCAGGCCGCCGTCGTCGGCACGGTTCCGCTCGGCTATCTCGGCGTGCCGAGCATGCTCGCGCTCGATCCGCTCTATCTCTACAACAACTCCTATGACGCGGTGTACGACAACCGCCCGGTCTCCCTGGTGCGCGACAATTCGGTCACCGAAAAGGTCTGGACCGGCTATGCCATGGTCCGGCTCGATGGCGATGTCATGGGCAAGCGCCTGACCGGCTCGATCGGCGTGCAGGGCATCTATACCGATCAAAGTTCCACCGGGTCGCTATCGAATTTCGACAGCAGCACCGGCAGAGTGATCGTCACGCCGGCCACTGGCGGCGCCAAATACTGGAACATCCTGCCCAGCGCCAATTTCGCGCTCGAAGTGGCGCCGGCCACGTACGTCAAGCTTGCCGCGGCATTGACCATGGTGCGCCCGCGCATGGATCAGGAGCGCGTGAACCAGGAATTCTCGATCGACGCCGCCAATATCGGCTCTACCGATCCGACCCGCCCTTTCTTCCGGTCAAACGGCGGCAACCCGGCGTTGCGGCCTTACAAATCGGCCAATCTCGACCTTTCGGCCGAACACTATTTCGCCAAAGGGGGCTATGTTTCCGGCGCGCTCTATTTCAAGCGCCTGACCGACTTCGTCGATCCGAACAATTCCTACGCCTATGATTTCGCATCGGTCGTGGCGAGCCTGCCTGCCGAGATCCGCAACCAGATCGGCACCACCGTCGGCCCGGTCACGGCCCCGGGCAATACCGGCAAGGGTACGGTCAAGGGCGCCGAAGTCACGGCCTCGGTGCCGTTCGTGCTGATCACCCCGGCGCTCGATGGCTTCGGCGTGTTCGCCTCGGCAAGCTATACCGACAGCCGCATCGTCTATGCCCAGACGCCAAACGATCCGATCACGCTGCCGGGCCTGTCCGACTGGGTGATAAACACCTCGGTCTATTTCGAAAAGTCCGGGTTCCAGGCCCGCGCCAACTATCGCTATCGCTCCAAGTTCCTGGCCGAAGTGGCCGGGCTTTCCGCCAACCCGACCTATCGCACGGCCAGGTCGGAAGGCATTCTCGATGCGCAGATCGGCTATGAATTCCAGCCCGGCTCTTCGCTGGCGGGCCTGGCCGTGATGTTCCAGGGGAAGAACCTTACCGATCGCCCGTTCATTACCTATCAGAACAACGATCCGCGCCAGGTGATCGACTATCAGCGCTATGGCCGCGATTTCTATCTGACCTTGAGCTACAAGCTGTAAGGTTCCCTTGAGAAAGCGGGCGGTCTCCCCCGGCCGCCCGCTTTCGCCCTGATCCCCGATAGAGGTTTATCGCCATGGACAGCCAGGTTCCGCGTTCGATCACTATCGTCGGCGGCGGCACGGCCGGCTGGATGACCGCGGCCGCGCTGGGCCATTTCCTGGGCGAAAGCACCCGTATCACGCTGGTGGAAAGCGATGCGATCGGCACGATCGGGGTGGGCGAGGCAACGATCCCCCAGATCCGCATGTTCAACCAGGCCCTGGGTATCGACGAAACCGATTTCATCCGCGCCACCGGCGCCACGTTCAAGCTGGGCATCGAATTCGTCGGCTGGTTGCGCCCGGGGCACCGCTACATGCATGCCTTCGGCGATGTCGGCCGCGACATCGGCCTGGGCGCCTTTCGCCATTACTGGTCGCGCGCGCATCGGCTGGGCCTGGCCCGGCCCCTGGGCGATTACAGCCTCAACGATCTGGCCGGCCGCGCCGGCAAGATGCACGACGGCGCGCCGGTCACCAATCCCAACGTGCCGCAGATGCCTCATGCGTTCCATTTCGATGCGGGGCTCTATGCCGCCTACTTGCGCCGCTATGCGCAGGGCAAGGGCGTCATCCGCCGCGAAGGCACGATCGTTGCCGTGGGGCGCGATGGGGCCAGCGGCGATGTCACCGGGTTGACCCTCGCCGACGGCAGCGTTATCGGCGGCGATCTGTTCATCGATTGCTCGGGCCTCAAAGGGTTGCTGATCGAACAGACGCTGGGCGCGGGCTTCGATGACTGGTCGCAGTTTCTGCCGGCGAACAGCGCCGTTGCAGTGCCCAGTGTCAGCGCCGCGCCGCTCACGCCCTATACCCGCGCCACGGCGCATGCCGTGGGCTGGCAATGGCGCATTCCCCTGCAGCATCGCACCGGCAACGGCCGCGTCTATTGCAGCGCCTATCTTTCCGACGATGAAGCGACCGCGGGCCTGCTGGCCCATCTCGACGGCGAAGCCTTGGCCGATCCGCGCATCATCCGTTTCACCACCGGCCGGCGCCGCCGGGCCTGGTCGCACAACGTCATTGCGGTGGGCCTGGCGAGCGGATTTCTCGAGCCGCTGGAATCGACGTCGATCCACCTGATCCAGACGATGATCGCCCGGATCATCGCGTTCGGTCCGACGCGTCGACCGGAACAGGCGGTACGCGCCGCCTTCAACCGCCAGTTCGCCGAAGAGATGGAGCGCATTCGCGACTTCCTCGTTCTGCATTACTGGGCCAACGAACGCGAAGAGCCGTTCTGGCAGGCCTGTCGCAGCCTGTCCCTGCCCGAGACGCTGGCCGAACGGATCGCGCTGTTCCGCGCGGGTGGCCATCTCTTCCGCGACCAGGCGGATCTGTTCAGCGAAGTGGGTTGGCTTCAGGTGCTGGTCGGCCAGGGCATCGTTCCCGCCACCAGCCATGCCCTGGCAGAGGCGGTTCCGCCCGCCGATCTCGCCGCCTGGCTCGATACGCTGCACGCGCTCTACACCCGCGAGGTGGCGGCCTATCCCAGGCATGGGGACTATATCGCCCGCCACTGCGCGGCCCATTCCCTTCAGGGAGCCGCCGCATGATGCCGTTCCGTGCCGTTGCCGCGCTTTCGGCTGCCCTGTTGGCGCTCACCGCGCAAGCCGCGCCGGCAGCACCGCCTGCGCCCTCTGCCGTGGCGGCCCGCCCGGCCGAAGGAGAATCGATCTATTTCGTCCTGCCCGATCGTTTTGCCAATGGCGACATGGCCAACGATGCCGGCGGGCTTTCCGGCAGCCGCCTGCAGACCGGGTTCGATCCATCCGACAAGGGCTTTTACCACGGCGGCGATCTCAAGGGCCTGGTCGCCCGGCTGGATTACATCAAAGGCATGGGCTTCACCGCGCTGTGGGTCGGGCCGGTGTTCAAGAACAAGGCCGTGCAAGGTGCCCCTGGCCAGGAAAGCGCCGGTTACCATGGCTACTGGATAACCGATTTTACCCGGGTCGATCCGCATTTCGGAACCAATGCCGATTTTGCCGCGCTGGTGGCGGCCGCCCATGCGCGCGGTCTCAAGGTCTATATGGACATCGTGGTCAACCACACAGCCGACGTGATCCAGTATCGCGAAGTGCCCGCCGGCACCGCCGCGCCTTATCGCGACAAGGCCAGTTATCCCTACAGCCGCAAGGGTGGCCTGTCCGGCCCGGCCATCAATCCCGGCTTTGCCGGCGACGAAGACGCCAGCGCCGCCAATTTCGCCCGTCTTACCGATCCCGCCTATGCCTACACGCCGATCGTTCCCCAGGGGGAAGAGCATGTGAAAGTGCCCGATTGGCTGAACGATCCGCGATACTATCACAATCGCGGCGACAGCACGTTCAGCGGCGAGAACAGCCGATTCGGCGATTTCGGTGGTCTGGACGACGTGTTTACCGAGCATCCACGCGTGCGCGCCGGAATGATCGCGATCTATGCCGACTGGATCCGCCGATTTCGCGTCGATGGCTTCCGCATCGATACCGCCCGCCATGTCGATCCCGGCTTCTGGCAGGCGTTCATTCCCGCCATGCAACGGGTGGCCAGGGACGCAGGCATTCCCCATTTCACCATCTTTGGCGAAGTGGCGCGGGAAAATCCCGACAACGGCTATATCGCCCGCTTCACCCGGCGCGATGGCTATCCCCATGTGCTGGATTTCGCGTTTCATGCGGCGGTGCGCGCCGTGCTGGCGCAGGACAAGGGCACCGACGTTCTGGCCGATCTGTTCGATGGCGACGTGCTTTACCAGGGCGGCGAAAAGGCCGCGCTGGCCCAGCCGACGTTCATCGACAATCACGACGTGGGCCGTTTCGCCTGGCTGGTGGAACACGACCGCCCAGGCATGGCCCGGGACGAACTGCTGGCCCGCACGGCTTTGGCGCATACCATGCTGCTGACCCTGCGCGGCAGCCCGGTGGTCTATTATGGCGATGAACAGGGCATGGTCGGCCACGGCAACGACCAGGCCGCCCGGCAGGATATGTTCGCCAGCAAGGTTGCAAGCTATAACGACCAGCCGCTGCTCGGCACGACGCGCACGACGGCGCAGGACAATTTCAATCCCGATCATCCGCTTTACCGCCTGATCGCCCGGCTCAACGCCCTGCGCGCCGCTCATCCCGCATTGGCCCGAGGCATGCAGGTGACGCGCAGCTATGGCGAAAAGCCGGGTCTGTTCAGCGTCTCGCGCTTCGATCCCGCAACCGGCGCGGAATACCTGATCGCGTTCAACACGTCCGGCCAGGCGATCAGCGCCGCCAGCACGATCGGCAGCGGCGCGCGCGCGCTGGAAAGTCTGCTCGGGCAGTGCCCCGCTGCCGTATCCGCACCGGGCTCGGCCGTGCTTGACTTGCCGGCCTATGGCAGCGCTGTCTGCCGCGTCCTTCCTTTCTCCTCTCCCAAGCAGGGCCAATGATCCAGCAACCGCTTCCGTCTTCCGCGCAAGGCCTGCCCTGGTGGCATGGCGCGACGATCTATCAGATCTATCCGCGCAGTTTCGCCGATTCCAATGGCGATGGCGTGGGCGATCTGGCCGGCATCACATCGCGGCTCGATCACGTGGCGCGGCTCGGGGTCGATGCCATCTGGATTTCGCCGTTCTTCACCTCGCCGATGCGCGATTTCGGCTATGACGTTTCGGATTACTGCAACGTCGATCCGGTCTTTGGCACGCTCGACGATTTCGACGCACTGATCGCCCGCGCGCACGCGCTCGGGCTGAAAGTCACTATCGACCAGGTCTATGCCCATACGTCGGATCTGCATCCGTGGTTCGTGGAAAGCCGGCAGAGCCGCGACAATCCCCGCGCCGACTGGTATGTCTGGGCCGATCCCAAGCCCGACGGGTCGCCGCCGTCGAACTGGCAATCGGTGTTCGGCGGCCCCGCCTGGCGCTGGGATGCGCGCCGCTGCCAGTATTACCTGCACAACTTCCTCGCCGAACAGCCGCAGATCAACGCGCACAATCCGGCGGTGCAGGAAGCCTTGCTGGGCGTCATGAAGTTCTGGCTGGATCGCGGCGTCGACGGGTTCCGCATCGATGCGCTCAATTTCCTGATGCATGACCCGACGCTGCGCGACAATCCGCCCGCGCCCCAGGACGGCCGCCGCCGTACCCGTCCGTTCGATTACCAGCTCAAGATCTACAACCAGTCGCACCCGGGCATCGTCACGTTCATCGAACGCCTGCGTGCGCTGTGCGACAGCTATGGCGCGGTCTTTACCGTGGCCGAAGTGGGCGGAGATCTCGCCGAAACCGAAATGAAGGAATACACGGCCGGCGCTTCGCGCCTCAACAGCGCCTATGGCTTCGATTTTCTCTATGCCCAGCAGATCACCCCCGCGATGGTGCGCGATGTGCTGGCCAAATGGCCTGACGAGCCGGGCATGGGCTGGCCCAGCTGGGCGTTCGAAAACCACGATGCCCCGCGCGCCCTGTCGCGCTGGACCACGCCGGAAGCGCGCGATGCCTATGCCCGCATGAAAGCCGTGCTGTTCGCGGCGTTGCGCGGCAATATCATCCTCTATCAGGGCGAGGAGCTTGGCCTTACCCAGGTGGATATTCCTTTCGAAATGCTGCAGGATCCCGAAGCGATCGCCAACTGGCCGCTGACCCTGTCGCGCGATGGCGCGCGCACGCCGCTGCCCTGGCAGGCACAAAGCGCGATGGGCGGGTTTACCGCCGGCCCGGCGCCGTGGCTGCCGCTGGGCGAGGAAAACCTGGCGCGTGCGGTAGACCGGCAGGAGAAGGATCCCCGCTCGCTGCTTTCGCTCACCACCCGCCTGTTGCACCTGCGCCGGGAAAGCCCGGCGTTGCGCCACGGCAGTTTCGCCGTGCTCCATGCCGACGCCAGCCTGCTGGTGGCGCGGCGCCGCCATGCCGGCCAGTCGCTGCTCGTGCTGATCAACATGTCGGGCAAACCCGTCGCCTGGCCAGAAGACGTGGCCGAACACGGCACGGTACTGGTGGCCGAAAACGATGCCGGTCCCGGCTATCTCCCCCCGTTCGCTGCGCTGATCATCGAAGAGAGGACCTGACCCCCCATGTCTATCCCTGCCCGCCTAGCAGCGCCGCTGGCGCTGGCGCTGGCCTGCGCCCCGCTTCCGGCGCTTGCCCAGCAAACCCAGGATGCCCCGGTCTCCGCCGCATCGCCCGATGGAAGCCTTGTGCTGACCGTGGCGATCGACACCGATGGCCGCCCCACCTATAGCCTTTCGCGCAAAGGCAAATTGCTGATCGGCGCCTCGTCGCTGGGCTTCATCCTGGCCGACAGCCCGACCATGGTACGCGGCAACCACATCATCGGCAGCGAGGCATCGAGCCCCAAGTCCGTCACCTGGGAACAGCCGTGGGGGGAACGCCGCTTCGTCACCGACAACCACACGGAACTGCTGGTCAAATTCAGGCAGGTGCCCGAATGGGGCGGGCGCGCGATGAACGTGCGCTTCCGCCTGTTCGACGATGGCTTCGGCCTGCGTTATGAATTGCCCGCCCAGCCGGCGATGAAGACGATGAACATCGCCGACGAACTTACCGAATTCAACATCGCGCAGAACGGCACGGCCTGGTGGATACCCGGTGGCGAATGGAACCGGTACGAGCAGGTTTACCAGAAAACGCCGATCAACGGCGTATCCACCGCTCACACCCCGATCACCATGAAGCTGGACGACGGCACGCACCTGGCGTTCCATGAAGCCGCGCTGGTCGATTATTCGGCCATGTGGTTCAAGCGCATTTCAGGCACCAGCTTCCGTTCCACCCTGTCCCCCGATCCCAATGGCCCGAAAGTGGTGCGCGCGCTGCCCTTCGCCACGCCCTGGCGCACGATCCGCATTGCCGATAACGCGGCCGGCCTTGTCGAAAACGATCTGGAACTCAATCTCAACGAGCCCAACAAGCTGGGCGACGTCAGCTGGATCAAGCCGATGAAATACATCGGCATCTGGTGGGGCATGATCCGCGGCGACTGGACCTGGGCGGAAGGCCCCAACCATGGCGCGACCACCGCGCGCACCAAGCAATATATCGATTTCGCCGCCAGGAACGGCTTCGGCGGCGTGCTGGTGGAAGGCTGGGACAAGGGCTGGAACGGCAACTGGTTCGGCAACGGCAAGGATTTCAGCTATACGCAGGCGACGCCGGATTTCGACATCAAGGCCGTTACCGATTATGCGCGCAAGAAAGGCGTGGAACTGATCGGGCACCACGAAACCGGCGGCAACATCGCCAATTACGAAGCCCAGCTTGACGATGCGATGAAGCTCTATGCGTCGCTCGGCGTACATGCCGTCAAGACCGGCTATGTCGCCGATGCCGGGGGCATCCTGGCACCCGGCGCCACGCCCGGCAGCTATGCCATGGCTTACCATGATGGCCAGCGGCAGGTGCAGCATCACCTGAAAGTCGTCGAAACGGCGGCAAAGTATCACATCGCGGTCAATGCGCACGAACCGGTCAAGGATACCGGTCTGCGCCGCACCTATCCCAACTGGATCGATCGCGAAGGCGCGCGGGGCATGGAATACAACGCCTGGGGGCAATTCGCCAACGGGCCGGCACACGAACCCACGCTGGTCTACACCCGCATGCTGTCAGGCCCGATGGACTTCACGCCCGGCGTGCTCAGCCTGGAAGGGGCCAACCACGCAGCGATGGCATCGACCCTGGCCAAGCAACTGGGCCTTTATCTGGCGATCTATTCGCCCATCCAGATGGCCGCCGATTTCATCGAAAACCTGGCCGCCCATCCGCGGGAACTGGAATTCATACGCCAGGTACCGGCCGACTGGGCCGAAAGCCACCTGATCGCGGGCGAAGTGGGCGAATATGCGATCTTTGCGCGCAAGGACCGCAAGAGCGACGACTGGTACGCGGGCGGCGTCAACGATGCGACGGCGCGCACTGTCACGATGCGCTTCGACATGCTCGATCCCGGCAAGGCCTATACCGCCACGATTTACAGGGACGGCGAAGGCGCCACGTATGAAACCGAGGCGCGCCACAGGATCGCCTACGAAACCAGAACCGTACGGAAAGGCGACACGCTCGCACTGTGGCTCGCCCCCGGCGGCGGCGCGGCCATTCGCCTGCACCCCGGAAAATAGAACGCGGCCGTTCCAAAAAGAAAAGGGAGCCGTTGCGGGCTCCCTTTTCCCTCTACCGTGGATGGCCTGCGCCGCGATCCGTCGGATCGCTCCAGGCCCTGGGATGGCCCGGGCAGCGCATCGGCGCGGCCGGGGCCATCAAGCCGGATCAGGCCTTAAAGAGTGCCGTCCGAAGCGTTGTTCATGTCGTTCGACACAAGGTTGAACGTGTTGCCGAGCGAGTTGCCCAGCGCGCCCATGGCGGTGATGGCGGCAACGGCGATAAGGGCGGCGATCAGGCCGTATTCGATGGCGGTGGCGCCCTCGGTGTCATTGGCAAGCTTGCGAAGGAAAGTCATGGTCCCGGTCTCCAGTCCAAAATCTGGAGCCCTTCTGCCGGAGTAGACCTAACCAATGGTAAACGCTCTCCGGATTTTTGCAGCGGAAACCGCATGCAATTGCGCCATATCGCCAAAGGTGCTGGTTAACCCTTTGCAAAATCACATTTCAGCCACACACCGGTCACACCCAGGCCCCGCTCGCCGGCAGCCCGTCAGCCGCGGCCGCGATAGCCGGGCACGCCTTGGTCGGGCAGCCACAGCCCGGCGGGCGGCGGCGCGGATTGCCAGAACACGTCGATGGGAATGCCGCCGCGCGGATACCAGTAACCCCCGATCCGCAGCCATTGCGGGTTCATTTCCGCGAACAGGCGCTGGCCGATGCCCACGGTCACATCCTCGTGAAAGCCGTCGTGATTGCGGAAGGCGCCCAGGAACAGCTTGAGCGACTTGGATTCCACGATGGTTTCGCCCGGTGCGTAATCGATCACCAGATGCGCGAAATCGGGCTGACCGGTAACCGGACACAGCGAGGTGAATTCCGGCGCGGCAAAGCGCACCAGATACAGCGTGCCCGGCCGCGGGTTGGGCACATAGTCGAGCACGGCCGCTTCGGGCGAGGCGGGCAAGGTGCTGGCCTGCCCCAGGTGCAGCGGGGCCGGATGGCGGGAATCTGACATGGGCAATCCTTTCTCCGGCGCGCCATGCACCGAAACGCGGCCTGCGGGCAAGCCGGCGGCTTGCGCACGCCGGTTCAGGCATTATTCAACGCGCCCGGGCCGTATGGTCAATCGCGACACATCACGAAACAAGGCAGTTCGAGCCAGCCATGCGCGGCATTTCCCCATTACGTCACAATCTGCGCCGGGCCGGGCAGATCGTCGGCCTTGCAGCCGGCACCCTGGCGGTGCTTGCGGGCACACCGGGCAAGGCCCAGCCCCAGGCAGACCCGCGACCCGGTTTACCAGGGGCAGCGCCCGTGATCGCACCGACAGTGCCGGCCCCCACGCTGCCTACGCTCGACAGACCGGCGCCCGTGCCGGCGATCAGGCCGATGGCCCCGGCCGAGGCAAGCCGGGACTTGCCAGCGCCGTTGCAGGCCCGGGGTGCGGATGCCCCGGCCATCGTCTTGCCGCAGGCCGGCCCGCCGCCCCGCCTCCGGCCCACCCGGCGCCCGCCACAACCGGCACCGCGGCCAGCACCGGTGGCGGCCGCACCCTCGCCAGCCGCGCCCGTCGCACTGTCATCCGCCACACCCGCAGCACGTCTGCCCGAAGCCGTCGGGCCCCGCCCGGCCAACACGCCAGACACCACCGGCACCGCCGTACCGGCGCCCACCGCCCCGCCACGCGCGGGGGTTGCGTGGTGGCCCTGGCCGGTGGGCCTGGGCGCCCTCGCGATGGCGGCGGCTGTGCTGATCCGCCGGCGCCGGCGCGCTCGCCTGCCGAGGGCCGTCGCGGCGCCAGCCGCGCCCCCTCCGCCGCCTGCTCCGCCCCAGCCCCAGCGCCAGCCGATGCCCACCCCGCGGGTATCGCCCGCGGTCGAGGCGCAAGGCTCCCTCGTACTCGCCCTGCAGGCAGACCGGCTCAGCGCCACGCTGGTCAACACCACGTTGTCAGGGCGCCTGATCCTTGCCAACGACAGCGTGCAAGCACTGGCCGATCTGGCAATTTCGGGTGACGTCACTTCGGCCCATGCATCCCGTGCCATGGAGGAGCAACTGGGCCTGGCCGGGCCGGAACTGCCCCCATTGGGCCGGATCGAGCGCCTGGACGCGGGGCAATCTGCGGAAATCGCAGTGGAAATGCGCCTGCCGCTCTCGGCCGTCCTGACGATTCGCGCCGGCGCGGCGCAACTGTTCGTGCCGATCGTGCGCGTTGGCGTCTGGGCTACGCGCGAAGATGGCGCGGCCTGCCATGCCCATGCCGCCTTTCTGGTGGGCCAGCCCTCCGCCAGGGCCGATCCGGCCGCCCCGCTGCTGCCGTTCCGGCTGGACCAGGGGCCGCGCGTGTTCGATGCGCTCGATCAGCGGCCGATGCCACTGCCGGCGCTGTGACCGAGATCGGGGCCGGGGCCAGCTTCGGGACAGCGGCATGCGCGATCGGCCACATTTTGCAATCGACGGCACGGCGCTGGCGTTTTAGACCCCTATCGACATGGATTTGGATACCAAAACGAACCCGCGCAGATGGGTCGCACGCAGGCAGGAGAATATCATGGAACCGCTGGTTTCCACCCAATGGCTCGCCAACGAGATGGGAGCAAGCGATCTGCGCATCGTCGATGCCAGTTGCTTTTTGCCCGAACACACGCGCGACGCGCCGCGTGAATATGAGGCATGCCACATTCCCGGCGCCGTGTTCATGGACCTGGGTAATCTGGTCGATTCCGCCACCGGCCTGCCCAACACGCTGCCTTCGGCGGAAAAATTCGCCAGCCGCATGCAGAACCTGGGCCTGGGCGATGGCAGCCGCATCGTGCTTTACGATGACAGCCCGATCAGGTCTTCCACCCGCGCCTGGTTCATGCTGACCCTGTTCGGCGCCCAGAACGTGGCCTTGCTGGACGGTGGTATCGCCAAGTGGAAAGCCGAAGGCCGGCCTTGTGCCCAGGGACGCGAAACGCTGCGGCATCGGCATTTCACCGCATGGAGCGATCTGCGCGCGCTGCGATCGAAGGACCAGATCCTGGCCAATCTGTCCAGCCGGGCCGAACAGCTTGTCGATGCGCGCGGCGCCGGTCGCTTTACCGGCGATGTCAAGGAAACCAACCCGGCGCTGGCCAGCGGCCATATTCCCGGCGCGCGCAACGTGCCCTATGCCAGCCTGTTCGCGCCCGACGGCACTTGGAAAAAGCCCGAGGGGCTGCGCACCGCCTTTGCCGAGGCCGGCGTCGATCTCGATCAGCCGGTGATCGCCAGTTGCGGTTCGGGGATGACCGCCAACGTCGTCATTTTTGCCCTGCATCTGCTGGGCAAGAACGACGTTGCGCTTTATGACGGCAGTTGGAGCGAATGGGGCGCCGATCCCGCCACGCCAAAGGAAACCGGGCCGGCCAACTGCCTGGTGGATTGACGAACACGGGCTTCTTGCAGCGCATCCGTTTGCAGGCTTTCGAAAACCCTGCATCTGTGCTTTGCACGGGGCATGACAGCCTCTTCCGACAAGCCGAACCGCCTCGATCTCAAGCGGGCCACGCGCCTGGCCCAGGCTGGGCGCCGCGCGGAATGGACGGGCACTCCCGGCCAGCCCGGCGCCGTCGTCAATCCGCCGGTATGGCGCGCCAGCACGCATCTCTACCCCGACATGGCCACGTTGCGCAGCCATCCCGCCAATGCCGACGGGCATTTCTATTACGGGCGGCGCGGCGGGCCGACGCAATGGGCCCTGGCCGAAGCGCTGACCGAACTGGAACCCGGCGCCCTGGGAGGCGGAACGGTGCTTTATCCCTCTGGCGTCAGCGCCATTGCCGGCGCGCTGCTGACGGTGCTGCGGCCAGGCGATACACTGCTTTTGACCGATAATGCCTATGAACCCAGCCGGGCGATGGCGCGCGGCCTGCTGGCCGAATTCGGGGTCAACACCATCTGGTTCGATCCCACCGACACGCAGGCCTTTGCCGCCCTGTGCCCCGGCGCACGCGCCGTGCTGCTCGAAGCGCCGGGCAGCCTTACCATGGAAGTGCCCGACATGCCCGCGCTGATCGGCGCCGCGCGGGAACAGGGCCTGGTCGTGCTGGTGGACAATACCTGGGCTTCTCCCTTGGGTTTTGCCCCGCTTGCCCATGGCGCAGACATTGCCATCATGTCGCTGACCAAGCACGTCAGCGGCCATTCCGACGTGATCATGGGATCGGCGACCGCCGGGGCCGAATGGTATGCAAAATTGCGGCTCCGCAGCCAGAACCTGGGCCTGGTGGTTTCGCCTGACGATGCCGCGATCCTGCTGCGCGGCCTGCGCACCATGGGCCTGCGGCTCGAAGCCGCGACGGCGGCCGCCCTTGCCGTGGCGCGATGGCTTTCCACCCGGCCCGAGGTGGCGCGCGTACTCTGCCCGATGTTGCCCGGCGCGCCAGGTCACGATTACTGGCGGCGTGACTTCACCGGGGGCTGCGGCCTGTTCAGCTTCGTGCTGAAAGGAGGAACGGCCCGCGCGCGCGATGCCCTGATCGATGCCCTGGGGCTGTTCGGCATCGGCTACAGCTTCGGCGGGTTCGAAAGCCTTGCCACCCCGATCGATCCCGGCCCGATCCGCTACGCCAGCCTCTGGCCGCAGCCGGGCATGGACCCGGCCGACCGGTTCGGCATACGCCTGGCCATCGGGCTGGAAGACCCGGACGATCTCGTCGCCGATCTTGAACAGGCTCTTGCGGTCTGGGCACGGATACCATGAGTTTGACCACAATCTGGGCCACGATTGCGGCCACGGCGGGAGAAGCGCGCCGGCTGCACCACCCGGCCAACCGCAAGCTGGCCGATTTTATCCAATCGCTTGACGATCTCGGCTTCGACATCGGCCATTATCACGTTTCCGTGCTCAATGCGGCGCGGATGGTGCTGGTCGTCATCGCCATGTTCATGCTGGCTCGCCTGGGCAGCCGGCTGGCGCGCCATTTCTTTGCCCGCGCAACCAGTCTCGATCCGGCGCAGCAGGTCCTGGGGGAAAAGGTCGTCTCGCTCGTCATCTGGGCGCTGGCCTTTTTCATCGGCATCGATCTGCTGGGCATCAATTTCACCGCGCTCACGGTCTTTTCCGGTGCGTTCGGCCTGGCTATCGGCTTTGGCCTGCAAAAGACTTTCGGCAACCTGATCGCCGGGCTCATTCTGCTGATGGACCGTTCGATCAAGCCGGGCGATGTCATCGCCATCAACGATGGCAAGGGCAATGCCATCGGCCAGGTGCGCAAGATCGGCATCCGCGCGGTATCGGTCGCCACGCGCGACAACCGCGAATACCTGATTCCCAACGAGATCCTGATGACCACCCAGGTGGAGAACTGGTCTTATTCCAACACGCAGATCGTGCTGACCATTCCCGTCAGCGTCGCTTACGGCACCGATCTAGACCTTGCCGAGCAGCTCATGCTGCAGGCCGCGCGCGCCGCGCCGCGCGTGCTTGCCGAGCCTGCCCCGTCCGTGGTCATGAGCGCGCTGGGGGCCAGCGGGATCGACATGGCGATCTACGTGACGATCGAGGATCCGCAGGAAGGCACGGCCAATGTGCGCAGCCAGGTGCTGCGCGCGCTATGGCGGCTGTTCCAGGACCATGGCGTTGAAGTGCCCTATCCGCAGTCGGACATTCGCCTGCGCGACAGTGCCGCGCTGCGCGCCCTGTTCGCGGCGATGCCGGATGCCTCACCCCGCGCGGAGTGAACCGCCCTCGCCGCCGCGGCGCGGCCACTTCGGCCGGGCGATGCGCTGCGCCCGATAGATGCCGCGGTGGCCCGAGACGCGATAGGCCGCCATGCAGGCGACGATCAGCGCCGGGGCGGCACCGGTGCCGAACAGTTCCAGCCCCATCACCGCGCAGGCGACCGGCGTATTGGCCGCCGCACCGAACAGCGCGACCATGCCCATCGCCGCCATCAGCGGGACGGGCAGGCCCGTTACCGGCGCCAGCGCGCTACCCAGCCCCGCGCCGATGAAGAACAGCGGCGTAACTTCCCCGCCCTTGAACCCCGCGCTGAGTGTCGCAACGGTGAAAACCAGCTTGATCAGCCAGCTCCACCGGTCAGGCGCGGCCGTGAAAAAGCCGGGCAAAGTCGGCGCGCCGGGATGGGGCGCCAGTATGCCCAGCCCCAGATAGTCCTGCGTGCCGAACGCCAGCGCAAGGCCGATCACCACCAGCCCGCCGATCCCCGGGCGCCATAGCGGATTTGCCACGAACCGCTTGTAGAGACCGGCCAGCCCGTGATTGGCGGTGGCGAACAGGCGCGCAACGGCGCCGCTCGCCACGCCGACCAGCGCGGCCTTGGCCAGCAGCACGGCCAACCCGCCCCAATCCGCCGACGGCAAGGCCAAGGCGGGATAGGGGGTGTGATGCGCTCCCCACAGCCGGCAGGCGAAATCGCCCAGCAGCGCGGCGACGAGGCACGGCGCCAGCGCCGCCAGATCGAGCGCGCCGAGCGCCAGCACCTCGACGGCGAAGACCGCGCCGGCCAGCGGCGTACCGAACACCGCGCCGAAACCGGCCGCCACGCCGCCGGTCAGCAAGAGCCGCCGCGCCTTGCCCGACAGCTCCAGCCGATCGGCCAGCCCGCCCGCCAGGCCGCCGCCGATCTGCACTGCCGTCCCTTCGCGCCCGGCCGATCCGCCGAACAGGTGGGTGGCCACCGTGCCGATCACGACCAGCGGCGCCATGGCCAGCGGCACTCCGCCGCCCGGCTCGTGGATTTCATCGAGAATCAGGTTGTTGCCCCCTTCGGCCCGCGCGCCGAAGCGACGATAGAGCAGCGCGACGGCCACTCCGCACGGCGGCAGGCCATAAAGCAGCCAGGGCGCCCCGAAGCGCAGGCGCGTGACGGCATCCAGTGCCCACAGGAACCCGGCACAGGCCGTGCCCACGGCAAGCGCCATGGCCACCAGGGCCAAGCACCAGCGGATGCGGAACCGGTTGAAGACTGCGCGCACGATCCCTCCTGTTGCAGGTGCCCGGCAAGGGGCAGGCCGATCTCAGGTAGGAATCATCAGCCCTGGCGCCTTGCGGCGTGGCGGGCGGTTCGGCCGGAAGCCTGGCGGAAATCCATCGCCATGGACATTGCTATGGCTGCCGCCGGGCGCGCGGTCAAGACCGGGTGGGCGGCATGCCCCATCCATTGGCGGGTCAATAGGCGAAATGCTCGCTGCGGGTGATGGCATGGCATACCACGCGGTCACGCCCGTGTTCCTTGGCATAATAAAGCGCTTCGTCGGCACGCTGTATCGCCGCCGACAGATCGCCATCCGCACATGCGCTGATGCCGGCGGAAAAGGTTATGGCCCGCCCGTTCACTTCGCCGATGGGCGCATGGCGCAGGACCCGGCCGATGCGGTCTATGATGCGGCCGGCTTCCTCTTCCACGCAGCCGGGCAGGAAGACCACGAATTCTTCCCCGCCCCAGCGTCCGACCACGTCTACGCGGCGGATCTCGCGGGACAGCGTTGCCGCCAGCGCGCAAAGGATGTGATCGCCCTGGTCGTGCCCCAGGGTATCGTTGACGGCTTTGAAATGATCGACATCGAGCAGGACCACGCAGCCGCGCACCCCGTCGTTCATCCGGGCGACCATCTCGTCCAGAAATCCGCGCCGGTTGAGAATGCCGGTCAGCGCATCCTCCTGCGCGGCCACGATCAGCGTCTCGATCTGCGCCTCGGCAGAAGCCGTCGCGCGGTGCACCCCGGCATAGAGCGACTGGATCACGTCCATGGCCGGGGGCAGGGCAGGATCGGCATCCGGGCGGCCGTTGCCTTGCTTACCGTTCGGGCCGGGCTTACCGTTCGGGCCGGGTTTGCCATTCGGGCCATGCGTGCCATTCAGGCTGTTGGCCAGCACGTGAATGGGATTGAGCAGTGCCCCTATGCCAAACAGGGCCATGATCGTGCCGATCAGCGTCGCCAGGGTCAGCAGCACGAATTCCGCCAATTCGATCCGCCCGGTCGCCAGACCCCAGATGCAATAGCTGATCAGCGGCAGGTGCGTGGTAACGAAGCACAGGGTGAACAGCCGCAGGCGCAGCGACCGGGGGAAGATGAACGATGTCGCAAGATAGAAGCGCATGTGTGGTCCTCGTACTGTGTTCCCCCTCCCCACCGACATATCCTGCGCCGATGATCGTAAGCCAGATATCAACAAATGCTTGGCAAAATTGGTTAAGTTTCTGATGCCCATGCTAACATTGCCGACGTTTGCGCCGGCGCGTGCAAGCGATGCGGTCCAAAGCCGTAAAGCTCACCTAGCCCCCGCCCAATCGATTCTCGCTGGCGGGAAAGCGCCAGGATGCCCACATGCGCCCCATGACCCATGCATCCATCCCCGGGACCGTGTTCCTGGTCGGCGCCGGCCCGGGCGATCCCGATCTATTGACGCTGCGCGCGGCGCGCCTGGTGATGAAAGCCGGTCTTGTGGTGCACGACGGGCTGGTCGATCCGGCCGTGCTGGCCATGGCCCCGCGCGGCGCGCGATTCGTTTCCGTTGCCAAGCGCCGTTCACGCCACACCATGCCCCAGAACGAGATCAACGCCCTGCTGGTATCCGAAGCGCTGGCTGGCCGTGACGTGGTGCGCCTGAAAGGCGGCGATCCGTTCATTTTCGGGCGCGGTGGCGAAGAGGCCGAGGCGTGCCGAGCCGCCGGCGTGCCGGTGGAGGTCGTGCCCGGGGTCAGCGCCGCACTCGGCGCCGCGGCCGCGGCGCAGATGCCGCTGACGCACCGCGAAAGCGCCTCGGTCGTCTCGTTCGTGGCTGGGCAGTGCAAGGGCCTGTCGGATCAGAACTGGGCGGGCCTGGCTGGCGTCGGGCGGACGCTGGTCATCTACATGGGCGTGGCGACGGCGGCGGCGATCGCCGAAAAGCTGATGGCCGACGGCCTGGCGCCGACCATGCCGGTGGCGGTGATCGAAAATGCCTCGCGCCCGGAAATGCGCGTGGTAAGGGGGCCACTGGCGGGCCTTGCCGATCTGGTGGCCCGGCAGCGGATCAAGAGCCCGGCACTGATCGTCATCGGCGAAGTGACCGCGCGGGGAGACATCATGGACTTGCAAGCGGTTGTAGAGGCAGCCCGATGAGCGAGAGGATCAAGCTGATCACCGGCAACGACCTGCGCACCGGCGACGTGATCTGGTGGACCGGCGAAGGCTGGTCGCGCCACGTCGATCATGCCGTCGCGGTCGATCACGATGCCGATGCCATCATCGCCCGCGAAAACGCGCGGCAGGTGGTGACCGATACCCATGTCGTCGATGCGTTCCTGCAGGATGGCACGGTGCGTCCGGCCCATATCAAGGACCGCATCCGCGCGCTCGGCCCCACCGTGCGCCTCGATCTATCGCGCAAGCCTGCCGATCCGCAGGCCGGCAGCTGGGTGATCTGACCATGTATCGATACGATCAACACGACCAGGCCATGGTCGATGCGCGCGTTGCCGAATTCCGCGGACAGGTGGCCCGCCGGCTTTCGGGCGAGCTGACCGAAGACCAGTTCAAGCCGCTGCGTCTCAAGAACGGGCTCTATCTGCAGCTTCATGCCTATATGCTGCGTGTCGCGGTGCCTTACGGGACGCTCAGTTCGGCGCAGATGCGCGTTCTGGGCGATATCGCCGACAAGTACGATCGCGGCTATGGCCATTTCACCACGCGGCAGAACATTCAGTACAACTGGATCAAGCTGGCCGATGCGCCCGATATCCTGGCGGACCTTGCCAAAGTGCAACTGCACGCGATCCAGACCAGCGGCAACTGCATCCGCAACACCACGTCCGATCATTTCGCCGGTGCCGCGGCCGACGAAGTGGCCGACCCCCGCCCCTATGCGGAACTGCTGCGTCAGTGGTCCACGTTCCACCCGGAATTCGATTATCTGCCGCGCAAGTTCAAGATCGCGGTCATCGCCAGCGAGACCGATCGCGCGGCCATGCGCCTGCACGACATCGGCATCCAGATCGTCAGGAACGAGGCGGGCGAGATCGGCTGCAAGTTCTTTGCTGGCGGCGGCATGGGCCGCACGCCCATGGTCGGGCCGTGCATTGCCGAATTCGTGCCCGCGCTGCAGATGATCAGCTTTCTGGAAGCGGCGCTGCGCGTCTATAACCGCCACGGCCGGCGCGACAACAAGTACAAGGCGCGGATCAAGATCCTCGTCCATGAAATCGGCGTTGCCGAGTATCGCCGCCAGGTGCACGAGGAATTCGCCCATATCCTGACTCTGGGCCTGGAACCACCGCCGGCCGAGCTGGAGCGGATCAAGGCGATGTTTGCCGATCCGGGCCTGGAAAGCGGGCTTTCCGACGATCTCGACCTTGCCGATCCCGATTTCGCGCTGTGGGTGGATCAAAACGTCCACGCGCACAAGCGGCCCGGCTATGCCATTGTCACGATCAGTCTAAAGCCCGTTGGTGGCATCCCGGGCGATGCGAGCGCCGATCAGATCCGCCTGATGGCCGATCTGGCGTGCGATTACAGCCTGGATGAACTGCGCGTCAGCCATGCGCAGAACATCGTGCTGCCGCATGTGAAGAAGGCCGATCTCTACCGGGTGTGGCAGGCGCTCGATGCCGCCGGCCTCGCGACGCCCAACCTCGACCTGATCACCGACATCATCGCCTGCCCGGGCCTCGATTACTGCGCGCTTGCCAATGCCCGGTCGATCCCGCTCGCCCAGAAGATCACGGATCGCTTTGCCGATATCGGACGCCAGCGCGACCTTGGCGAGCTCAAGCTGAAAATCTCGGGGTGCATCAATGCCTGCGGGCACCACCATGCCGGGCACATCGGCATCCTCGGGGTGGATCGCAAGGGCGTGGAAAACTACCAGCTGCTGCTGGGCGGGACGGAAAGCGCCGACACCTCGCTGGGCACGATCACCGGGCCGGGCTTCTCCGAGGACGGCGTGGTCGATGCCATCGAAAAGGTCACCGATGTCTACCTGGCGCGGCGCGAAGGCACGGAACGCTTTCTCGATACCTATCGCCGCATCGGCATGGCCCCGTTCAAGGAGGCGATCTATGGCTGAAACGGTGCTGCGCTATCGCACGGACGAGCCGGTAAGCGATCCGGCCGTAACCGTCGATGCCTTTGCGGCGCAAGGCAATGCCACCGCGGTGCGGATCGAGCCGGGCGACGATGCCCTGGCGCTGGTGCCGCATCTTGAGCGGCTGGCGCTGATCGAAGTGAATTTTCCCAGTTTTGCGGATGGCCGCGGCTATTCCGCTGCCCGTGCCCTGCGCGAGCGCGGCTATACCGGGGAACTGCGCGCGGTGGGCGACGTGCTGATCGACCAGCTGAGCCACATGCGCCGCTGCGGCTTCGATTCGTTTGCGCCCGACAAGCCGATCAGCCCCGAAGCGGCCGACGCTGCCTTCGCCACCTGGCCCGAAGTCTATCAGCAGACGGTCGATGGCCGCGCCCCGATCTGGGCAGCGCGGCATGGCCCGCGCCAGGCCTGATCGCCATGGCCAGCCCCGCCCGCCTGCCCGACATGCTGGCCCTTGGCGCCGGTGCCCCCCGCTTCACTGCGGCCGATGTCGCCGCGCTCAATGCACGCTTCGCGGATGCCGGCGCGCAGGACATGCTGGGCGCGGTGCTGGCCGAAGGGCTGGCAGGGCGCGTGGCGGCAATATCGAGTTTCGGCGCGGAAAGCGCCGTGCTGCTGCACCTTGTCGCGCAGGTCGATCCGGCAACGCCGGTGCTGTTTCTTGAAACGCACAAGCATTTTCCCGAAACGCTTGCCTATCGCGATGCCCTGGTGGCGCAACTGGGGCTGACTGGCCTCACCGTGCTGGAACCCGATCCGGCGGTCGTTGCCAAGAAGGACGAAGCCGGGCTGCGCTGGTCGTGGGACCCGGACGGGTGCTGCGAAATCCGCAAGGTGGTACCGCTCGCCCGCGCCATGGCCGGGTTCGATGCCTCGATCACCGGGCGCAAGGGTTTCCAGTCGGCCACCCGCGCGGGCCTGCCCCGGTTCGAGCTGGACGAAAGCGATGCGGCGGGCCGCCTCAAGATCAACCCCCTGGCCAGCTGGTCCAAGGACGCGCTCGACGCTTACTTCCGCGCGCACGACCTGCCGCAGCATCCGCTGGTGGCACAGGGCTATCCCTCGATCGGCTGCGCCCCCTGCACCAGCAGAGTAAAGCCGGGCGAAGACCCGCGTTCGGGCCGCTGGAAAGGCTGGGACAAGACCGAATGCGGCATCCACCTTCCCGGCAGCGCGGATCGACCCGGGGATCTGCCCCCGGGCTACGAACCGGCGTTCTGACCGGGCGGCAGCCGGCGCCAGGCGGACCTGCACCATCACGACCACCAGGGATTTTCTTGCCGCCGGTGCTTGATACAAGGCCTTGCCGCATTAATGCCCGCCTGATCGCCCGCCCCGGAAGCTCCACCCTTGACCGACGAGATCATTCCCCTTTCCCCGCTGCGCCGCCGCCTGATGATGTGGCTGGTCACCGGCGCGCTGTTCATGGAAATTCTCGACGGCACGATCCTCAACACGGCGCTGCCGTCGATGGCGCAAAGCTTCGGCACGGCGGCCGTGGCTCTCGATATCGGCATTTCGGCCTATCTCCTGGCGCTGGGCGTGCTGATCCCCGCCAGCAGTTGGCTGGCAGACCGTTTTGGCTCGCGCCGCATCTTCATGGTGGCCGTGGCCGTCTTCACGCTGGCATCGGCCCTGTGCGGCCAGGCGCAGTCCTTGCCCGAATTCGTTGCCCTGCGCGTGCTTCAGGGCGTGGGCGGCGCCATGATGACGCCGGTCGGCCGGCTCGTCGTCATGCGTCACACCCCGCGCGACCAGGTGATCGCCACGATGTCGGCCCTGATCTGGCCGGCGCTGTTCGCCCCCGTTGTCGGCCCGCCGGTGGGTGGCTTCATTACCGAGCATCTGGGCTGGCGCTGGATTTTCTATTTCAACGTCCCGCTCGGTCTTTTCGCGCTGGTCGCCGCGTTCTGGCTGATCCCCGACGTGCGCGGCCCGCGCCGCCGCTTCGACTGGACCGGCTTTGCTCTCAGCGCCGTGGGCGTTACCATCCTCCAGGCCGGATTCGAACACAGCGCGCGGCGGGTCGATGCGCTGGGCCTGGGGCTGATCGCCGCGGGGCTTGCCGTGCTGGCGGTGACTCTGGCTCACTTGCGGCGCAGCCCCCATCCACTGCTTGCACTGCGCCCGCTGGCCACGCTGTCGTTCCGCGCGGCCGTGGGCGGCGGGACACTGACCCGCATGGCGATCGGCGCCGTGCCGTTCCTGCTGCCCCTGATGATGCAGGCGGGCTTCGGGTTCGGCGCCGTGCATGCCGGGCTTTTCGTGATGGCCCTGTTTGCCGGCGACATCACCATGAAAGCGCTGGTGGAGCGTATCCTGCGCCGTTTCGGCCACCGCAACGTGCTGGTCGTCAATGGCCTGATCTGCGCCGCCTCGTTGCTGTCGCTCGCAGCGATCGGCCCCCGCTCCCCCGCTTCGCTCGTGGCCGCGCTGCTGTTCGTCAACGGCCTTGCGCGTTCGCTGCAGTTCTCGACGCTTTCCACGCTGGCCTTTGCCGATGTGGACCAGGCCGCCATGGGCGATGCCAACGGCCTGTTCAACACCATCCTCCAGCTTGGTGCCGCTGCGGGCGTAACCGCCGCCGCGATGAGCGTGCACGCGGGCGAAGCGCTTGCCGGCAGGCTGGGCCTTGCCGGCGCGGGTGCCGACTATCGCTTTGCCTTCGTGGCGATGGCGCTGCTGTCGCTGGGCGGCCTGATCAGCGCGCTGCGGCTGCCGCACGAAGCGGGAGAGGCGCTGACCGCCCGGTGACCGCACCCCAGCGGGCGGGAACGGCCGCTGCGACTGCTCGTTTTTCCCTCTGCACGGCGAGAGGAGCACGATCGTGGCCGGAAACCTGCGCAAAGGCACCAAAGTGAAATGGAACAGCAGCGGCGGCACCGCGCACGGTAAAGTGGTGAAAACCGTCACCAGCGAAACCAGGATCAAGAGTCACAAGGTGGCCGCTTCGAAAGACAATCCGCAAGTCATCGTCGAAACGGAAAAAGGCGCGAGGGCGGCACACAAACCTGCGGCTCTGACCCGGGAGTGACACATGGCAACCCAGACTTTCACGCCCACGCAGAAAATGGCGGCCAATGCCCGGCGCGGCCTCAGGCTGCGTGAGAAATTCAACCGCGGCGGTACGGACGTCGGCGTGAAACGTGCCCGGCAACTGGCCGAACGGCAATCCGTCAGCGAGAAGGACGTCAAGGCGATGGCCAGCTATTTTGCGCGCCATGCTGTCGACAAGCGCGGCCAGAGCCATCAATGGGACAGCGACGAAGACCCTTCCGCCGGGTTCACCGCCTGGCTGCTCTGGGGTGGTGATGAAGGCCGGCGCTGGGCCGAGGCCAAGCGCAAGGCACTCGATTCCTGATGCCCGGTTGGTCCTCGGGCAGCGCGGTGTAACGGCGCGGGCCTGGCGAATGGGATTACAGCCACCCCTCCTCCTTGTACCACGCAGCCGTCGCGTGGAGGCCAAGGCTCGTTTCCACCTGGGGTTCCCACAGGCTGGGCGAAGGGCGCGCCGCGGGGCTGACGGTCCAGTCCGGGTGGCACATATAACCCACGCGGTCGAGCGTCAGCTTGGCTTTGTCCTTGCGTAGCCGACGGTCGGCCCGGGCAGCCCATTCCATGACACCGCGCGACAGGGACAGCGGTTTTACGCGCTTGCCCATGGCCATGCCGATGGCGCGGGCAAGATCGGCATGGCGCCAGCCGCCGGGGGTGCCGTCGTCGGGTTCGAACGTTCGGCTTGTCACGTCCTCGCTGCCCGGCACCAGGGCCAGGAGCAGGCGGGCAAGATCGTTGACGTGAATGATCGAGGCGCGGCCTTCGGGCGGCAGGGGCACGATCCCCCGGCGCGCCAGCTTGAACAGCTCGAACATCTCGGTATCGCGCGGGCCATAGACGGCCGGCGGGCGCACCACCGTCCAATCGAGACTGGACGCACGTACGATCATCTCGCCTTTGCGCTTGCTGGCACCGTAAACGGATAGCTGCGGTTCGCGCGCGGATAGCGACGAGACGTGGATGAAGCGCTCCACCCCGCCAGCCAGCGCGGCGTTCACCACATTGAGCGTGCCGGTCACGTTGCCGGTGTGGAAGCCTGCCGGATCGGGCGCGTTCACCACGCCGGCAATGTGCAGCACCACGCCGGCGCGCTGGACCAGCCGCCTTAGCGCAAGGGCATCGTGAAGATCGCCTTCGACCCATTCCACGCCGTCGCGGGCAGGCTGCGGCCGGCGGGTCAGCGCCCGCACGTCCACCCCCGCACGGGCAGCCTGTTCGAGCACGGCCTGGCCGACAAAGCCGGTCGCCCCGGTCACCGCCAGCAGTTCGCCCGGCCTCTGGCGCAAGGCCATCATGCGCGGCCGCTCACAACAGCACCATCTGGTCCCGGTGGATCAGCGCGGAGCGCGGCGCATAGCCTAGGATCGCTTCGTGCGCCGACGATGGGTGGCCCATCAGCCGCGCCGCCTCGGCCGCATCGTATTCGGCAAGGCCGCGCGCCAGGGTCTGCCCATCCGGCCCCAGCACGGCCACGGCATCGCCCCGCGCAAAATCGCCGGCGATCGCGGTTACCCCGGCGGCCAGCAGGCTCGATCCGCGGGCCAGCGCCGCGGCCGCGCCTGCATCGACAGTGACTGTGCCGCGCATCCGCAGGCGGCCACCCAGCCAGGCCTTGCGCGCCGTGTGACGGCGGCGGGGCAGGAACAGGGTGCCACGCGTGGCGCCGAGCGCGCCGGCAATGGGCGAAACCGGCTGCCCGTCGATGATTGCCAGGGCCATGCCCGCCAGTTCGGCAATCTCGGCCGCCTGAAGCTTTGACGTCATCCCGCCCGATCCCAGGCCCGAGGATGAACCGCCGGTCGCCATGGCGTGAATTTCAGGCGTGACGCCCTGGACCAGCGGAATGCGCACGGCACCCGGCTCGCGCGGATCCCGATCGTAAAGCCCATCGATATCCGATAACAGCAGCACCGCTTGCGCAGCGGCCGCCTGCCCCACGCGGGCGGCAAGACGATCGTTGTCGCCAAAGCGGATTTCCTGCGTCGCGACCGAATCGTTTTCATTGATCACCGGCACGGCACCGGCCAGCAGCAGCCGCCCGAGCGTGGCCGTGACGTTGAGATAGCGGCGCCGGTCCTCCAGGTCTTCCAGCGTCAGCAGAATCTGTGCGGCGGCGATGCCATGGGCGGCCAGCAACTCGGCCCAGAGCCCGGCCAGCGCGATCTGCCCGACGGAAGCGCAGGCCTGGGCATCGGCGAGGCTGCCCCGCCCGCCCCTGGCCAGCCCCAGCCGGCGCGCGCCCAGCGCGATCGCGCCCGACGAGACCACGATCACCTGCTGCCCGGCGAGGCGCGCGGCGGCGATTTCGGCCACCAGCGCCGTCAACCATTCGCGGCGCGGCTGTCCATCCTTGCCGACCAGCAAGGCAGAGCCGACCTTGATCACCAGGCGGGGGCACAAGGCAGGATCGGCAAGATGGGAAAGCTGGCGGATGCGCATGACCGGCGCGGCTTAGGCCAAATGCCCCGGCAGGTGAAGGGCGCTTGAAGGAATTGTGACACGCTTTGACGTGCGCTTGCGCACGGGTTTCGCGCCACGCAAGGTCAGATCGGCGACCAGGGCCTGGCCTGGGCCGCGTCTTCCACCTCGCCCTCGGGGCGCTCGGTAACGGTGGCGGCCGGCAGATGATCGAGCACGGCATCGAGCAGATCGTCCATCCCCTGGCCCGTGGCGGCAGAAATCGGAAATACCCGTGTGGCGCCTGCCTCGATCAATTCGCGCGAAAAGGCGTGGACCAGCTCTGCATCGACCAGATCGATCTTGTTGAGCGCCACCACGCGCGGCTTTGCGTCGAGGCCGGCGCCATAGGCGGCCAGTTCCTCTTCCACGATATGCAGCGCCTCTGCCGGATCGGTGCCGTGAATGTCGATCAGGTGGATCAGCACCCGGCAGCGCTCGATATGGCCCAGGAAACGGTCGCCGATCCCAGCGCCCTCGGCCGCGCCTTCGATCAGCCCGGGAATATCGGCCAGCACGAATTCGCGCGCGCGGTGGCGCACCACGCCCAGTTGCGGGCGCGTGGTGGTGAACGCGTAATCGCCCACTTTGGCTTTGGTGTTGGTGATCTGGTTGATGAACGTCGATTTGCCGGCATTGGGCAGGCCGACAAGGCCGGCATCGGCCAGCAGCTTGAGCCGCAGCCAGACGTACATTTCCGCCCCTGGCCAACCCGGCCCGCACTGGCGGGGCGCGCGGTTGGTCGAGGATTTGAACGACAAGTTGCCCCGCCCGCCGTCGCCGCCGCGCAGCAGCACCACGCGCTGGCCCGCTTCGGTCAGATCGACCAGCACGGTCTCGCGCTCGTCATCCAGCACCTGCGTGCCGACGGGCACTTTGACCACCAGGTCTTCGCCACCCGCGCCCGTGCGGTTCTTGCCCGCGCCGCCGTGGCCGCGCTGGGCCTTGAAATGCTGGGTATAGCGGAAATCGATCAGGGTATTGAGGCCGGCCACCGCTTCGAACACGATGTCCCCGCCCTTGCCGCCGTCGCCCCCGTCGGGCCCGCCGTATTCGATGTATTTCTCGCGCCGGAAACTGACCGCACCCGGACCGCCCTGGCCCGAGCGGATGAATATCTTGGCCTGATCGAGAAAATGCATCGTTGGCGTCCGGCAATCGTGAAGCGGCGCGGCCGGCGCGCTGACAGCCAACGCCGATTGCGCCAAGGCCCGCTTTCCCGCCCCGTCCGCCGGCTGGATCGCACGGCGGATATCGGGCAGGCAGCAGGCTGGCGAGCAGGAGACCGGAAAACGAGACCGGTCCGTTCAATTTTTACTGGTGGAGCCGAGGGGGATCGAACCCCTGACCTCGTCATTGCGAACGACGCGCTCTCCCAGCTGAGCTACGGCCCCGTTCCAGTATCATCCGTCACGGGGCCGCTGCGGCCCCTGTTTGGAGAGCGACGCCCTTAGCGCACGGGCATGGCCGCGCCAAGAGCAAACTTGATCTTTTTAAAGCGCCCCGGTTTGCGGTGAAGGCGTGGTCGCACCGGCCGCGCCGGTCGCGCCCTGGCTGGCGATGGCAGGGATCACCAACTGCGTACCTGGCTGGGCATCGCCATACTGCGCTCGCCAGATCGCCAGGTCGATGCGGTATTGATCGTATTGGCGATAGAATACGTCGAAGACGATTTCGATGTTGGGCAGGCTGCGCACCGCAAAGGCTTCGAAATCGGCCGGCATGACGACGGCCGCATCGCGGGCCACCGCCAGCGTGGCATCGCAAAAGCCCTCCATGGTCGGCGGCAAGGCATAGTGATTGTAGACCGCCGTCATATACTGCTCGCGCGGGGCGATGAACTGTGCTCCGAACTTGGCCTTGAATTCCTGGTCGATCGTGCGGTTGGCCTTGTCCAGCACTTTGGCCTGGTTCTTGAGGAACGCGCGGTAAAGCGGCAGCAGATCGGCATGGCGCGGGCCGAGGCAATTGAGCGCCGCCACGTTGTAGGCCGAGCGCAGGTTCCATACCATCTGGGCTGTCGTGATATTGCGGTTGATCGATACGCGCACGCCTGCCGCGTCGAGCGGCGGCACGGCAATATTGGCGCTGGCGCCGTTGGGCGGCGTGGGCCGTGCCGGCACGATCACCACTTTGGGCGGCGGAGGGGGAGGCGGGGGCGGCGGCGGGGGCGGCGGGGTCTGGCAGGCGGCAAGCCCCAGCCCCAGCGCGGTTGCCAAGACGGCTGCCCAGATCCGCGTCTGGTTTATGCGAAACATGACCCACCCCCCAATGCCAACCTTAATACTTTTCCTGGCGCGCGGCATTTCCGCCATAACGAATTCCGGACTTTATCAACCAGACAAAATTACGTGCCAAACCTTTACCAAAGCTGACCCGTGCCATAGCGTACATATACAAGAAAAAACCCGGCAACCGCAAGGTTGCCGGGTACGCGCTTATCTTACGCTTGCAAATCCAGGCAATGCCAGATCAGCGGCGGTCGCCCATCAGTTGCAAAAGCGAGGTGAACATGTTGATAAAGTCGAGATACAGCGTCAGCGCGCCCATCACCACGACCTTTTCCGCCATCGGCGTTCCCGCGACATAGGCATACTGATCCTTGAGGCGCTGCGTATCGTAGGCAGTCAGCCCGGCGAAGATCAGCACGCCCAGGAAGCTTATGCCCCAGGCAAGGCCAGGCGAGGCCAGGAACATGTTGACCACCGAGGCAATGATCAGGCCGAACAGCCCCATGATCAGGAACGTGCCCATGCCCGACAGGCTCTTGCGCGTGGTATAGCCGAACAGGCTAAGCCCGGCGAAGGCGCCGGCCGTGGCAAAGAACGTCGCGGCAATCGAGGGGCCGGTGTAGACGAAGAAGATCGACGAGAGCGACAGGCCCATCGTGACGCTGAAGGCCCAGAACAGAGCCTTGAGCGTGCCGCTGGAAAGGCGGTTCATGCCAAAGCTCATAACCATCACGAAAGCCAGCGGTGCCAAAGCCACCAGCCAGCGCAACGGCGTGCCGAATACTGCGCCGGCGAACCCGCTGGTGGCGAAGACCAGCGCGACCACGCCCGAGAGCAGTACGCCCGAGGCCATGTAGTTGTAGATCGAAAGCATGTAGCGGCGCAGGCCGGCGTCGAACACCTCGCCGCGGCCGATGGCGCCCGACAGGCTCGGAGACGCGCCGAAGCCCGTCTGCGTGGGCCGAGGGTCGTTCCAGTTTGCCATGTGCTTGCACTTTCTCCATTGCGGGCAAAAATTGCCCATGGGCGCAATATCGGCGTTCCCGGCCCCGCTTTCAAGCGAAACCGGCATCGGGCAAATGTGACAAAATGTATTTCGTTGACGCGCGGCTCACCCGGCGGCGCGCGCTTCCCGGGTCATTTCGGCACTGCGATCGCGCGCGGCGCGCAAAGTATCGAGCATCAGCAGCGCCAGCCGGTCATCGGCATCGAGCACGTCGAGGCCTTTTTGCGTTGTGCCCCCGGGGCTTGCCACGCGGCGCGCGAGTTCGCCCGGGGCGTGGGACGAGGCGGCGGCCAGCGCGGCCGCGCCATCGACCATCGCGAGCGCCAGCCGATCGGCCTGTTCGCGCGGCAGGCCAAGCGCGGCCGCTCCGGCCGCCAGCGCGTCGATCACGCGATAGATGAATGCCGGCCCCGACCCGGCCAGTGCGGTGACCAGATCCATCTGCGTCTCGCCAGCGAGCCATTCGGTCGTGCCGAGCGGGGCCATCAACCCGGTTACTTCGTCATGAACGGCCGCATCGCCATCGCCGACGAGCGCAATGGGCGATTTGCCCAGCGCCGCCGCCAGATTGGGCATGACGCGCACCACTGCCGCCGCGCGCGGAAACCAGGCCCGCAGCGTGGCGAGATCGACGCCGGCCAGGATCGACAGCACCACGGTCTGCCCGCCCACCAGCGGCACGACGGCCGGCGCCGCATCGGCAAGGCTCTGGGGCTTGAAGCCGAGCATGACGAAACGGGGCGATGGGGCATCGGCGGGCGCCGCGCGCAGCAGGCGTACGCCCTCGGGCGCGGCATCCAACCGGGGATCGACCACGGTAAACCGGGAAGGCGGCACGCCGGCGGCCAGCCAGCCGGCCAGCATCGCGCCACCCATGTTGCCGCAGCCGAACTGGACGAGGGAAAACGACATCGGCAGCAACCTTTCGATCAGGCTTCGCCGGCCGCGTCGACCAGCGCGCTGGCAAGGGCTTCGGCCGGAGTCTTGTCTCCCCACAGGATGAACTGGAACGCCGGGTAGAAACGATCGCATTCGTCCACCGCCGCCTCGATCGCCATCTGCGCCTGGTGCAGGCTGAGCAGGCCATCGTCGCCCAGCATGAGCCCGTGGCGATAGAGCAGCACCGAGCCATTGGACCAGATATCGAAATGGCCCAGCCAGACCTGCTCGTTGATCAGCGCCATGACTTCGAACATCGCGCCTTTCTTGTCGTCGGGCACGCGAATGTCGGGCAGGGACAGGATCTGCAGGACGTGGTCTTCGGGCCGCCAGATGCAGCGCAACTGGTAAGTGGCCCAGGAGCCCTGGACTTCGCCGTGGATTTCATCGTCCGACACGAATTCGCACGGCCAGCCGCGCGCTTCGAACAGCGAAGCGAGCATGTCCACCGGCGCGGCGTCGTCGCGGTCGCTGTCGTCGTGGCCGGTTCGCATCATCATGCCCCCTCACACGCTGCCCGAGCCGGCGCCGATGCCGACACCGTTGCCGGCAGCCGTGGTTTCAAGCGTTCCATCGCGGAGCGCGTCGCCGCCGACAATCGAGCGTTAGCGCAGCCTTGGGCAAAACTCGACAAGGCTGTGCAAAACTTGTGGACAAGCAGTGAGCAACGCCATTCCAAGCCGGCCGTTACAATCACTTGGCCGACACGCCGTCCATCGCCTGCCCGGCTGGGCTATCGAACTGGAACGCCGAAACGCCGCTGCGCTTGAGCCTGGCGACGAATTCCTGCGCGGCGGCATTGCTCGGGAACGGCCCGGTAACCAGGCGATAGACGCGGTTCCACGGCGTGACATAGGCCTTGCGCCCCCGCAATTCGGGTGCGGAGGCCTGGAGTCCGGCCCATTCCTTGCCCATCTTGGCCCGGTTGCCGCCCGTGAGCACCTGAACCCAGGTGCGCGCGGGGTTGGCTGCCAGGCGTTTCGCCTCTTCCTTGGCCTTGCGGGCTTCTTCCGCTTTCTGGGCGTCGGCCAGCTTCTTTTCGGCCGCGGCCTTTTTGTCGGCCGCGGCTTTCCTGGCATCGGCCAGTTTCCTGGCCTCGGCCGCCTTGCGCGCCTCGATCGCCGCCTTCTGCGCGGCAGCGCGTTCGTTGGCGGCCTGGATCGCGGCAAGATCGACCGCGACGGTCGGGCGTTGCTGCTCTTCGGCCGGGGCAGTGAAGCCGGCGAACAGGGCGGCGAAATCGGCGGGAGACGGTGCGGCACCGACCGGCGCAACCTGGGGCGCGCGCGCCGGCGGGGCGGATGGCGGCGGCTGTGGTGCGGGGGATTGCGGCACGGGTGCCTGTGGCGCTGGCGGAGCAGCCATGGCCACCTGCACAGGCGCAGGCTGGGGTACCGGAGTCGCGTTCGGCCCCGGGCCGGGCGCCGGAACAGCCGCAGACGGCGCGACAGCCGCCTGACCCGGAACCGGCGGCTGAACCGCTGGTGCCTGGCGTGGCGTCGCCGTCGCCGATGTCGTCACCGGGGCTACCGGCGCGGGCGTCGCCGGCGGCAGGACGATCGCGGGCGCCGGGGGAGCGGCGGGCGTGGGGGGCCGGCTGCGGGCTGCCGCAACCGGGGCGGCGGCTGGCGGCGCGGCCTGGGCGAGAACGATCGGCGCGGCGCGCGGACGGCTTTGCGTGTATTGCAGGATCTGCGGATCGTCCCGCCCGATATCGGCAGCGCGCGGGAAACGGCCGAAATTGGCGGCGGCGGCCTGCTGGGCCGGGGTAAGCCGCGTCAGGTAACGCAGATAAGGCGCGATGCCGGCGGCAAGTTGCGGCGGCATCGAGGAATTGGCCACGGCCACGGCTTCATCGGGCTGGCCGGCGATCGCCAGGATGAACGTGCGCACGCGCCAGGCAGCGCGGTCGGACTGGGCGATCTGGGGCGCCAGCACCCGCTCCGCCGTGGCGCGATCGCCACTGATGGCCAAGCTCAAAGCCAGGCGTCGCGTGATCTCCGCGTCCGGCGCCCGCGCCAGTGCCTGTTGGTAATAGCGCTGCGCCATCGGGTTGTCGCCCACCAGATCATGGGCCAGGCCACGGTCTCCGGCCATGGCGGCAAGATCGGTTCCGGCCCGTTCCGCGTCGTCAAAGGCACGGATCGCGGCCACGGGATCGTTATTGCGCAGCATGGCCCGGCCGATCTGCAGCTTGATCCGCCCGTTGCCCGGCGCGACTTCGTCGGCACGGCGAAAGAAACCCAGCGCGGCATCGATATCGCCCAGGGCCATGGCCGCATTGCCGGCATCGAGCAGCGCATCGGGATTGCGCGGATCGGTCGCCAGGCGGGCCAGCGCGGCATTGAGCCCTTGCCCATCGCCGGCAGGAACCGCCTGTACCACTGGACGCGAAACGGTGGCCGGGCCGGCCCCTGCCGCGCGCGGCAGGGGCTGCACCACCGGACTGGACACCATCGGCACCGGCGCGCCCGGAGAGGGCGTGGGCCTGTTAACGGGCCGGTTCACGGGCCGGTTCACGGGAGGGCTGCCCGGCCCATCGAGGACGGATTGCTGCGGCATCTGCGACAGGTCCTGCGCCAGCGATGGCGCGGTTCCGGCGATCAGCGCGGCAAACGCCAGGACGGCACGCGCCGCGAGAGGGACACGGCCATCAGCGGCAAGGGGACGAACGGGGAGATGCGAGTTTGTCATCGTGGCGCGGGCCTTAGCCTATGGTGCCTTAAGCCAGAACAACGGGCCGCCACTCTCGCGGGGGAAAGTGGCGGTCCGACGGGGCATGATGCCGACGATCACTGGTTGTTCTGGCGGCCCAGAAAACGCGGGATGCTGAGCGACGAGGTGTCTTCGCCCTCCTCGCCTTCGTCAGCGCGGGCAGCGCCGCGCGAAAGGTTGGCCATCCGCTCGAACAGCGTGCTGCCCCCGGCACCACCGCCAACGCGCGGATCGGGACGTTCCGGCTCTGCACCGGCGCCCAGCCCCAGGCGCGGGGCGGGCGCGGCAGGGGCCGGATCGAGCGCATAGTCTTCCGCCTGATCGGCGCCCAGATCCAGTGTGAGGTCGAGCGGTTCGTCGGCTGCCGGGGCCGGATCGGGTTCGGGCGCGCTAGCCTGTATCGGGGCCTGTACCGAGGCGTGTGCCGGGGCCGGTACTGGCGAATGGGCCGGAGCGGCGGGCGACGGCGGCGCCATCGCCGGCGCCGGCGGAGCCGCCGCGGCGGCAGGTGCGGGCGCCGGGGTGGCGATGGCCGGGCGCGCCGGCGCGATCGGCGTGAAGGCAGGCCCACGGGCCGCACCCGGCAAGTTTACCGGGCGCGCGGCCTGTTCGGCCTGCTCCACACTTTGTTCGATGCCGGTGGCCACCACCGAAACGCGGATCTTGCCGTTGAGATCGGGATTGAACGCCGAACCCCAGATGATGTTGGCATTGGGATCGACCAGTTCGCGGATATGGTTGGCCGCTTCGTCAACCTCGAGCAGTTTCATGTCGTCGCCGCCGATGATCGAGATGATCACGCCTTTGGCACCCTGCATCGAAACGCCGTCGAGCAGCGGATTGGCAATCGCCCGTTCGGCCGCTTCGAGCGCGCGGTTGGGGCCTTCGCCTTCGCCGGTACCCATCATCGCCTTGCCCATTTCGCCCATGACCGAGCGCACGTCGGCGAAATCGAGATTGATGAGGCCGGGCATGACCATCAGATCGGTAATCGAGCGCACGCCTTGCTGCAGCACTTCGTCAGCAAGCTGGAACGCTTCCTTGAACGTGGTTTCGGCCTTGGCAACCAGGAACAGGTTCTGGTTGGGAATGACGATCAGCGTATCGACGTGCTTCTGCAGTTCCTCGATGCCGGTTTCGGCAGAGCGCATGCGGCGCGTGCCTTCGAACAGGAACGGCTTGGTGACCACGCCCACCGTCAGCACACCCTTGCGGCGCGCGGCTTCGGCAATCACCGGCGCGGCGCCGGTGCCGGTGCCGCCGCCCATGCCGGCGGCGATGAACACCATGTGCACGCCCTCGAGCACGCGCTCCAGATCGGGAAGGGTTTCCTCGGCCGCGGCGCGCCCCACTTCCGGACGGGCGCCGGCGCCCAGGCCCTGGGTGATCGCCGGGCCCAACTGAATGCGGTTTTCGGCGATTGAATTGTTGAGCGCCTGGGCATCGGTGTTGACGACGACGAAATCGACGCCTTCGATATTGGCGTTGATCATGTTGGCGATGGCGTTGCCGCCGGCGCCACCCACCCCGATGACCGTGATACGGGGCCGAAGCTCGTCGATGGCCGGCGGTCCGATGTTGATGCTCATGTCGGTCTCCCTTTCGGGTTGGGCAGTGGGACGGATAGGAGGCCGGGACGGCCCAGATCTGGATTTTCCTGCATTGGCACGGAACGTTTCACCGAATCAAAGCCGATCGACGCTTTTCCACAAGATCACGCATCTTTTTTGGTGCAAATCGGGGCGATCCGGTCCCGCCTCACGATAAAAAGCCTCTGATCCGGCGCTTGCGTCAGAACGGGCCTCAGAAATAGTCGCGAAGCGCGCGAACGATGCGCCGGCCCATGCCCCATACCGTGGTGGCCCCCGCCGCCTGCGCCGCCGCCGACAGCTTGCGGATATCGACCGGATCGGACGCGGCATAGAGCACGAGGCCGACCAGGGTGGACGAACTGGGCGTGGCATGCCCCTGGGGAAGGCCGAGCATGGCCGGCGGCGCCCCGATCCGCACCGGGCGGCCGAGTGCCGACTGGGCATAATCGGCAAGCCCCGGCAACTGGGCACCGCCGCCGGTCAGCACGACCTGCTGCCCGCGCGTGCCGGTAAAACCCATGGCCTTGAGGCAGCGGCCCAATTCATCGGTGAAATGGCCAAGCTGCTGGGTTATGACGGAAATCAGTTCGGCGCGAGGAATCCGGTTCTTGTCGTCGGCATGGCGGGCGACAGGCCCGGCACCTTCGGGATCGCCGGGGGCGTTGACCGGGATCATCTCGCGATGATCGGCCGGCGTCGCAATGGCCGAACCCGACATGCACTTGAGCCGTTCGGCCTGATAGCGGCGGATGCCAAAGGCCGAGGCGACCGCATCGGTGATATCGCCCGAGCCGAATTGCAGCACCTGCATACCCAGCAGCATTCCCCCGGCATGGACCGAGACGGTCGTCACCTCGGCCCCGAAATCGACCAGGGCCACGCCCAGATCCCGCTCTTCCGGACTGAGGCAGGCAAGGCCCGCGGCCACGGGCGCGGCCACCACCCCATCCACCTTGAGATGCGCGTTTTCGACCGTTTCCCGGATGTTGCGGATCGGCGCCCCGTCGGCCAGCATGACAAGGATATCCACCGCCAGCCGATCGGCATGCAGCCCTTTGGGATTGGGCACGCCATGGGCCCCGTCGAGCGTATAGTGCGCCGGCTGGGCATGCAGCACGCTGCGCCCGTCGGGCTGGATCACGTCGCGCGCGGCAACGAGCAGATGCTCGATATCGTCATCCTCGATCCGCCGGCCGCCGATATCGACTTCCACTTGCGCGCTGGCACTGGCGAGCCCCGCCCCGGCGCAACCGACCAGCACTTGCGCGACCGAGGTATTGGCCATCTTCTCGGCCCGTTCGATCGCATCGCGGACGGAATGGGTGGCGGCCAGCATATCGACCACATAGCCCCGCCTGATGCCCTGCGAAGCGCGGTGGCCCGATCCCAGCACCACGAGTTCGCCCGCTTCCGACAAGCCTGCGATCATCGCCGACGTGCGGAACGAGCCCAGATTGACGGCGGCAAAGACTTTGGTGATGCGGGGTGCGGCCACGGATGACTATTCCTTGGCCTTGTCCTGCCGGGCCTTGTCCTGCCGGGCCTCATCCTGCCGGGCCTCATCCTGCCGAATCTTGGCCAGATCGTCGGCATGGCCGGGCACCAGCAGATAGGTGCGATCCCTGGCGCGCATGTCGAAGCTGGCGATCTTGCCGCCCAGCAAGCGGTTGACCCCGTCCATCCGTGCAAATTCGAGCAGGGCCGCGGCCGCCTGATCCTCGCCCTCGGGCAGGGCCAGCACCTGCGCGGTCTTGAACGTCAGGTTCCAGCGACGGTTGCCGATCCATTCGGCCTCGGCCACCTGGGGCTTCAAAGCCGGCGCGGCATCGAGCAGGCGATTGAGATCGGGCACGCGCGCCGCCGCGCCCTCGCCCGACAGCACGAACATGCCCTTGGCGCGGGCCTGGCTCACCGGCTCAAGCTCGTGCCCCGTTTCATCGATCAGCACCAACTGGCCGCCCTTGCGCAGCACGCCGTGGGGCGTCCGTTCCACCACGTCGACCACCAGCGTATCGGGCAGCTGGCGCGAAACGCGCGCATCCTTGATCCACGGCAGGCCCAGCAGCGTTTCGCGCAAGGCGGCAACGTCGACCCGCGACATGGCCTGATCGCGCTGGCCCAGCACCTTTTCGTAAATGGCCTGCTCGCTCATGCGGCGCACGCCGCGCACTTCCACGCGCTTCACATCGAAACCGGCGTCGCGGGCGATGCGCGCCATCCGGTTTTCGGCCAGGGCCGGCACGCCGGCGATATCGGCCACTGTCCACACGACGACCGCCGCCGTGCCCAGGATGATGGCCAGCAGGATGCGGTGCAGCGCTTCCTCGCTGAACGGCTGCGCGCGGACGACATGGCCGATGGCCGATCCGGTCTGCCTGCGCGCGGTCTGCACCTTGGCCTTGGCGCCGCGCGTGGCAGCGACCCGCCGCACGCCCTTGCCCCCGCGCCTGATCGTCTGCGCCATGGTCAGCCGCCTTTCTTCGCGGCCCTGGCGGCGGCATCCTGCAATGCCTCGCCCAGGATGGCCTCGACCAGATCGGGATAATCAAGCCCCATGTGCCGCGCCTGTTCGGGCACCAGGCTGAGCGGCGTCATGCCCGGCTGGGTGTTGACTTCCAGCAGGAACAGGCCCTCCACCCCGCGCGTGTCGTCCCAGCGGAAATCGGAACGACTGGTGCCCCGGCAGCCCAGGAGCCTGTGCGCGCGCAAGGCAATGTCCTTGCAGGCGCGAGTGACCTCATCGGGAATTTCGGCGGGGCAGACGTGCTCGGTCAGCCCATCGGTATACTTGGCATCGAAATCATAAAAGCCGGTCTTGGGCTTCAGTTCGGTCACCATCAGTGCACGGTCGCCGAGAACGGCCGTGGTCAGTTCGCGGCCGCGGATGAACGGTTCGGCCAGCAATTCGTCGAATTCCTGCCAGGGGCCCTGCACGTCGGGCCTGATCGGATTGCCGCAGTTGCTTTCGTCGGTCACGATGGCGACGCCCACCGACGACCCTTCGTTGACCGGCTTGACCACAAAGGGACGCGGCAGGGGATCACGGACATGGAGTTCCGCCGTCTTGACCACGCGCCCGCCCGGCATGGGAATGCCATGGGGAACCAGCACCCGCTTGGTCAATTCCTTGTCGATGGCGATGACCGAAGTGGCCAGGCCCGAATGGGTATACGGGAGGCCCATCAGGTCCATCAGGCCCTGCACCGTGCCGTCTTCGCCAGGCGTGCCGTGCAGCGCGTTGAACACCACGTCGGGCGCGGCTTGCGCCAGGCGCAGCGCCACGTCGCGGCCCATGTCGATCCGCGTCACCGTGTGGCCGCGCGCCTCCAGCGCGGCCGCCACGCCTTCCCCGCTGGTAAGCGAAACCGGCCGCTCGCTTGACCAGCCGCCCATCAGCACCGCGACATGAAGCCGGGGCAATTCCGTCATGGCCGCCCCACTCGCTTGATTTCCCACTGCAGTTCCACGCCTTGCGTCTGCTTCACGCGGGCACGCACTTCTTCGCCCAACGCTTCGATCTCGGTGCTGGTGGCGTTCCCGGTGTTGATCAGGAAATTGGTGTGCTTCTCGCTCACCTGCGCGCCGCCCAGGGCAAGGCCCCGGCATCCGGCCGCGTCGACCAGCGCCCAGGCCTTGTGCCCTTCGGGATTCTTGAACGTGGAGCCACCGGTCTTGCTGCGCAGCGGCTGGCTGGCCTCCCGCGCGGCGGAAATGCGGTCCATTTCCGCCTGGATGGTCGCAGGCTCCCCCGCATGCCCGCGAAAGCGCGCGGAAACCACGATGCTGCCGTCGGCCAGATCGGAATGGCGATAGGCATAGCCAAGATCGGCCAGCGCCAGCCGCTCGATCTTGCCCGAGCGCATGACAACGTCGCAATCGACGAGGATGTCTTTCACTTCGCGGCCATAGGCGCCACCGTTCATCCGCACGAAGCCCCCGACCGTGCCGGGGATCGAGCGGAGGAATTCAAGGCCGGCGATACCGGCATCGCGCGCGGTCGAGGATACCAGAATGCCCGAGGCACCGCCCCCGCAATCGAGCGTTACCGCATCGCACGCACGCACGCCGGCAAATGGCTTGCCGAGCCGCACCACCACGCCCGGCACCCCGCCGTCGCGCACGATCAGGTTGGACCCGAGCCCCAGAGCCATGACCGGCACGTCGGGCGCCAGCGTGGCCAGGAAGGCCTGGAGGTCCGGCACGTCCTTGGGTTCATAGAGCCAGTCGGCAGCGCCTCCGGACTTGAACCAGACAAGCGGCGCAAGCGGGGCGTTCGGGGTCAGCTTGCCGCTGACGGTGGGCATGGTGTCCGCCATCATGCCTTACCCTTGAGCGCCGCGATCGCCCCGGCCAGTCCGGCCGCCCACCTGGTGATATCCCCGGCGCCCAGACAAACCACCATGTCGCCAGCCTGCAATTGCGAGGCCAGTTCGGCCGCAAGCGCATCGGGCCCGGCGATGAGATGGGCGCTGCGGTGACCCCGAGCCTTTATCCCCTCGACCATGGCAGCGCTGTCGATGCCGGGAATGGGCTGTTCGCCGGCGGGATAGACGGGCGTTGCATAGACCACGTCGGCATCGTTGAAGGCGGCCTGAAATTCTTCCATGTGATCGCGCAGGCGGGTAAAGCGGTGCGGCTGGACCACGGCGATCACCCGGCCCCGCACGCCTTCGCGCGCGGCGGCGAGCACGGCGCGGATTTCCACCGGGTGATGGCCGTAATCGTCGATCACCGCCACGTCGCCGCCGGGCACGGCCACTTCGCCCACTTTGGTAAAGCGCCGCTTGACTCCGCCGAACTTGGCAAAGCCGGTCCGTACGCATGCGTGGGGCACGCCCATTTCCACCGCCACGGCGATCGCGGCCAGCGCGTTCTGCACGTTGTGGCGCCCCGGCATGGGCAGGTGGATGTCCTCGATCCGCTGGAACGATCCGTCGCGCTGGCGCAGCACCGCGGTGAAACGGCTGCCACCCGGCACCGGCGTGACCCCTTCGCCGCGCACGTCGGCCTGGGCGGAAAATCCGTACGTGACGACGCGGCGATCACGGACCTGCGGGATGATCGCCTGCACTTCGGGGTGATCGATGCACAGCATCGCCGCGCCGTAGAACGGGACGTTCTCGATGAATTCGACAAAGGCATGCTTGACCTTGTCGAACGAGCCGTAGTGATCGAGATGCTCGGGATCGATATTGGTGACAACCGCGATCGTGCCGTCGAGCCTGAGGAACGAGCCGTCGCTCTCGTCGGCTTCCACCACCATCCAGTCGCTATCGCCCAGGCGCGCGTTGGACCCGTAGGAATTGATAATGCCGCCGTTGATGACCGTGGGATCGACCCCGCCGGCATCGAGCAAGCAGGCGACCAGCGACGTGGTGGTGGTCTTGCCGTGCGTGCCGGCCACGGCCACGGTGTTCTTCAGGCGCATCAGTTCGGCCAGCATCTCGGCGCGGCGCACCACGGGTATGCGCGCTTCCAGAGCGGCCACCACTTCAGGATTGTCGCGCTTGACCGCGGTGGAAGTGACAACCACCTGCGCGTTGGCCACGTTCTCGCCGCGCTGGCCGATCATCACCGGAATGCCCCGCGCACGCAGCCCTTCGACGATATAGCTTTCCGCGATGTCGGACCCCTGCACCGCATAGCCCATGTTGTGCATCACTTCGGCAATGCCCGACATGCCTATGCCGCCGATCCCGACGAAATGGATCGTGCCGATTTCGACGCCGACGCCTTTCATGCATCGTTCTCCAGCGCCAGGGCGCCGGCAGTGCCGGTTGCCGCGGCGGCAGGCGTTTTCACGCGGATCACGTCCATCAGCGGCGCGCCGCCAAAACCTTCGACCAGATCGGCAAGGTCCTGCACCGCGTGCGGCAGGCCGCAATTCCAAGCCGCATGTGCGGCATTGCCCAACGCCCCGGGGTTCATGGCCATGGCCTGGATCTGCTTGGCGAGTTCCTTGGGCGTGAAGCCCGGCTGGCGGATCGCGCGCGCGCCCCCGGCCCTGACCATTTCGCGGGTGTTGGCAGCCTGGTGATCGTCCGTCGCGATCGGCAGCGGCACCAGGATCGCCGGACGCCCCACCGCCGTGAGTTCGGCAATGGTGGAAGCCCCGGCGCGGCCCACGAACAGATGCGCGCCGGCAAGGCGGCTGGCCATATCCTCGAAATAGGTGCCCAGTTCGGCGGGAATCTCATGCGCCGCATAGCGCGCCCGTACCGCCTCGAGATCTTCCGGGCGGCATTGCTGGGTCACCTGCAGGCGATGGCGCAGTGCGGGCGGCAGCATGGCCAGGCCATCGGGCACCACTTGCGCCAGCACCGAGGCACCCTGGCTGCCCCCGGTAACCAGGACGCGGAACAGGCTGTCGTCCGAGAATTCGGGAAAGGGCTCTCCGCGCAGGGCCAGCACTTCGGGCCGCACCGGGTTGCCCACCAGATGGACTTTGCCAGACCAGCGCGGATCGAGCCGGTCTACCTCCGGATAGGCCGTGGCGATGGCATCGACGCTTTTCGCGAAATAGCGGTTGACCCGGCCCAGCACGGCATTCTGTTCGTGGATGACGGTAGGAATGCGCGCTGCGCGGGCGGCCAGCAAGGCCGGCAGGGCGGGATAGCCGCCAAAGCCGACCACGCAGGCGGGCTCGAAACTGTCGAACAGGCGCAAGGCCATCGCACGGCCTCGCCAGATTGCCCGCAAGCCCCTGAGCAAGGCCACGGGGTTGCGGCCCAGGCGGCCCGCCGGCAGGACATGAGCGGTGAGAAAATCGGGCTTGCCGGGAATCCGGCCGCCGCGGGCATCGGTGATCAGCGCCACATGATGGCCACGCTGATGCAGTTCGGTGGCCAGCGCGAAGGCCGGGATCATGTGCCCGCCGGTGCCCCCGGCCGCGAGCACGAAGTGGCGCGATACGCCCGGATGAGGTTGCCCCGATTGGAAGTGTGCCGTCATTTGCGCGTCAGTTCGCCCAGGTGAAAAGTCTCGCGCGTCAGATAAGGGTTGCGGCGCGTGATGGCGAGCAGGAAACCAACCCCGATCAACAACGCGATAGTGGACGAGCCGCCATAGCTGATGAGCGGCAGCGTCATCCCCTTGGACGGGAAGAGTTGCAGGTTGACCAGGATGTTGATGAACGCCTGGCCCGCCAGTTGCGCGGTCAACCCCGTGGCCGCCAGCACGGTGAACAGGTCCTCCTCGTCCACCAGGCGCAGCAGCACCCGCAGCACGATGGCGCAATAGAGAATGACCACGATAGCGCAGGAAACGAGGCCGAATTCCTCGCCGATCACCGAAAAGATATAGTCGGTATGCGCTTCGGGCAGCGCGTTCTTGCGCGCGCCCAGCCACAGGCCGGTGCCGTTCCAGCCGCCCGCCACCAGCGTGCGCATGGCCAGATCCACCTGATCGAATTCCGCCCCGCCCGACAGGAAACTGTCAATGCGGTGCGTGGCGTTGGGATAGAACAGATACGCCAGGACGACGATCGCGACACCGCCGCCCACGGCCCAGCCGATACGCGCCAGCGGCAGGCCCGACAGCAGCACCAGCACGAACCACACCCCGCAGAACAGCACGGTCGAGCCGAAATCGGGCTGGGCCATCAAAAGCACCGAAACAACGACCATCGGCACCATCGACAGGCGGATGACCGGCATGTGCGGATCGCGCACTTTCCATGAGAGGATCCAGGCCACGGCAATGGCAAAGCCGGGCTTGAGGAATTCCGAAGGCTGGATGCCCAGCACCCAGCGCTTGGCGCCTTTCACTTCGGTGCCCATGATCGGCACCAGCACCAGCGCCACGATCATCGCGCCCGCCAGCATGATCGCCGCGCGCCGTGCCGTGTCCTTGGGCAGCAGCGACACCGCGAACATGCCTACCAGGCCAAGCGCCTGCATTTCCAGCTGCCGCCAGAAGAAATAGAGATCACCCAGCGCTTTCTGGTGGGTGGAAAGGCGGTGCGCGCTGGCCGGGGACGCAGCGGCCACGGCGATGGCTCCGACGATCATCAGCACGAGGACCAAGCCCAGAAGCACGCGATCGATCTCGCGCCACCAGATTACCAGCTCGCTGCGCCGGGTGCGGCGAAAGCGCTGCATCGCGGTTGAGGAAGCGACCGCGGCAACCGGCGCAGTGCCGGCCGCGGGCGGAATAACGGGGCCGCCGGATGCCATGCCGATCAACTCCCTGCCGTCAATGCCGCCACGATCTGGCGGAAGCATTCGCCCCGGGCCTCGAAATCGCGGAACTGGTCGAAACTGGCGCAAGCCGGCGAAAGCATGATGACATCGCCCGAAACGGCATGGTCCATCGCTGCGCGCACGGCATCCCCCAGCATTTCGGCCCGCGTCACGGGAACCGCAGGCTCGAGGATTTCGGCAAAGCGGGGGCCGGCCTCGCCGATGGTATAGGCCCGGACGACATGCCTGAAATAGGGGGCGCATTCGTCCAGATCGTCGGCCTTGGGAAGGCCGCCGACGATCCAGTGAATGCGCGGAAAAGCGGCCAACGCGGGGGCGGTGGACGCCGGGTTGGTGGCCTTGCTGTCGTTGACGAACAGCACGCCGGCTTTTTCCGCCACGCGTTCCATGCGGTGGGGCAGGCCGACGAAGCTTTTGAGACCAGCCTCGATCGCGGCATCGGACAAGCCGAGATAGCGCGCTGCGCCCACGGCGGCGGCGGCATTGGCCCGGTTGTGCGGCCCTTGCAGCGAGGGCCATTGCGCCGGATCGCCGGGCAGATCGACGCCGTCGATGAACGCGAAATCGGCCCCCTCTGGCGCGAAGCGCAGCACGTCGTCGTCAAGTTCCGCGCGCATGTCGACCAGCGCCAGGTGCCCGGGCGCCTGCATGCCGAACAGGCGCGCCTTGGCGGCCACGTAATCGTCATAGCCGTTGTAGCGATCGAGATGATCGGGGGTGACGTTGAGCAGCACGGCCACATCGGCATCGAGCCGCTGCGTCAGATCGATCTGATAGCTGGAAAGTTCGAGCACATAGACACCGCCGGCGGGAAGCGGCCGCTGCTCCAGGATGGGCTTGCCGATATTGCCGCCCATCAGGCTGGGCACGCCGGCGGCCTGCAACAGATGATGGGTCAGCGCCGTGGTGGTGGATTTGCCGTTCGTGCCGGTGATCGCCACCACGCGGTGGGGCGGCAGATCGGGCCGGGCCTGGGCGAACAGTTCGATGTCGCCGATCACCGGCACATCGGCGGCGCGGGCATGGGCGGCGACGGGATGGCGATTGAGCGGCACGCCGGGCGACACGACGACGCCCGCGTAGCCGGCCAGATCGATCGCGAGCGGATCGGCGATCGTTGCCCGCCCTTCCAGCGCGGCACGAGGCTCTTCGCGCGCATCCCAGGCGGTCACCTCCGCCCCGCTCGCCAGCAGGCACTCCACCGTGGCCATGCCCGAACGCGCCAGCCCGAGCACGGCATATTTCTTGTCCGCAAAGGCTGGCGAGACGATCATCGCACTTTCAGCGTGGCGAGGCCGAGCAGCGCCAGAACGATCGAGACGATCCAGAACCGGATCACCACGGTCGACTCCTTCCAGCCAAGCTGCTCGAAATGGTGGTGGATCGGCGCCATCCGGAAAACCCGCTTGCCGGTGCGCTTGTAGACGAAGACCTGCACGATGACGGAGACCGCCTCCATCACGAACAGCCCGCCCACGATCGCCAGCACGATTTCGTGGTGGGCAGCCACCGCGATCACCCCCAGCGTCCCGCCCAGCGCCAGGCTGCCGGTATCGCCCATGAACACCGCCGCAGGCGGCGCGTTGAACCACAGGAAGGCAAGGCCCGCACCCATCACCGCCGCGCAATAGATTGCCAGCTCGCCCGCGCCGGGCACATGGGGAATGCCCAGATAATGGGCATAATCGGCGCGGCCCGCCAGATAGGCGATGATGGCGAACGTGCCGCAGGCGATGATCACCGGCATGATCGCCAGCCCATCGAGCCCGTCGGTCAGATTGACCGCGTTGCCTGCCCCCACGATCACGAAAGCGGCGAACAGGAAGTAGAACGGCCCGAGCGGCACGTAGAGATTGCTGAACACCGGCACGTAAAGGTTGGTTTCGGTCACCACCAGCCAGGCGGCGACCCCGGCAATGACGAATTCGAGCAGCAGGCGGACTTTGGCCGGTACGCCCTGGTGGGCATATTTCGTCACCTTGTCGTAATCGTCGAGGAAACCGATGAGGCCAAAGCCCAGCGTGACGATAAGGCACGCCCAGACGTAACGGCTGGAAAGGTCCATCCACAGCGCCAGGCCCAGCACCAGCGCGGTCACGATCATCAGCCCCCCCATGGTAGGGGTGCCGCGCTTGGCGAGATGGCTTTGCGGCCCGTCTTCGCGGATCGGCTGGCCCTTGCCCTGGCGCACGCGCAGCATCGAAATGAACCGCGGGCCGATGAGCAAGCCGATCAGCAGCGTGGTGAGCAGCGAAGCCCCGGCGCGGAACGACTGATAGCGGATGAGATTGGTCAGACCTTCATAATGCAGCCATTGGGCAAGGAGATAAAGCATTCACCGTTCCTTGTCAGGCCAGCGCCCTGAAACCAGCATGCTGACCAGCGCGCCCAGACCAACCGAATTCGAACCCTTGACGAGGATGGCGTCCCCGCCCGCAATGCCGATCCGCGCCAGTACCTCTGCCGCTTCGGCACCGCTCTGCACATGATCGACTTGCAGCGGCGCGGCAAGCGCAGGCCCGCCGCTTTTCCCCAGCACGGCCGCCAATGCCGCCATTTCCGGCCCCACGAGGATCGCATGGGCAATACCGGCGGCCAGGAGCGGCCCCGCCAGTTCGGCGTGATAGCGATCTTCCTGCGCGCCCAGTTCGCGCATGGCGCCCAGAACGGCGATGCGCCGGGCGGCGGGCGTTGCGCCCAGTCCGGCCAGCGTTACTGCCATCGAGCCCGGATTGGCATTGTAGCTTTCGTCGATCAGCAGTGCCGTGCCGCTGCCGTCCCCGCCGGGCGCGGCGACGGCGTGGCGCGCGCCGCGCCCGGCCAGCCCCTCCATCTCGGCCAGCGCCAGTCCCGCGGCGCCCAGATCGCCACCGACGGCGCGCACCGCGGCCATTATAGCCAGCGAATTGATCACCCAGTGATCGCCAGGCTGGGCCACAGTATAGCATAGTTTGCGATCGCCCAGATCCGCCGTGACCAGCGAGCCGCCGCCCGGCGCCGCCACCACATCGAGCAGGCGCACCTCTGCATGGGCGGCACGGCCAAAGGCGATGACCGTGGCCGCATGCCGCGCCGCCGCGGCGCGCAGGCGGTCGTGATGCGGGCTGTCGGCCGGAATGATGGCCACCCCGCCGGGCTCCAGCGCCTCGAAGATTTCCGCCTTGGCATCGGCAATCGCTTCCTCGCCGTTGAAATGGCCGATATGCGCCGGAGCAATGGTAGTGACGATAGCCACGTGGGGGCGCACAAGGCGGGTAAGCGCGGAAAGTTCACCGGCGTGATTCATGCCCATCTCGAATACGCCGAACTGCGTGCGGGCGGGCATGCGTGCCAAGCTGAGCGGCACGCCCACGTGGTTGTTGTAGCTTTTCACCGAACGGTGCGCACGGCCGCGGCTGCCGCGGTCGAGCGCGGCGAACAGCGCCTCTTTCACCGAGGTCTTGCCGGCCGAACCCGTGACTCCGATGACCTGCGCTCCAGGCGCGAGCCGCGCGCGCGCCGCGCGGCCCAGCGCCTGCAGCGCGGCGGCGGTATCCTGCACCTGAACATGCGGGTGCAGCACGGGATGTTCGACCACGGCAGCGGCCGCGCCCCTGGCAAAAGCGCCGGTGACGAAGCGGTGACCGTCGGCGCTTTCACCGCGCAGGGCAAGGAACAGATCGCCCTCCATCACGTCGCGGCTGTCGAACGCGACGCCGCTCACTTCGAACGTGCCCGAAGCTCTGCCCCCCGTCGCCGCGGCGATCTCGTCGGCGCGCCAAAGCGCAAGCGGGGTCTCGTCGTCGGCCTCCAACGGCCAGTCCAGCAGGGCGGCGGTCGCGCTCATCGGCTTGTTTCTCCAACGCATTCGCGGGCCACCTGCACGTCGTCGAACGGCAGCACCCGCATGGTTTCACCACGCCCCACGATCTGTCCCTGTTCATGGCCCTTGCCGGCCACCAGGACGATATCCCCCGCGCCTGCCTGACCGACGGCAGTGGCAATCGCGGCACGGCGATCGGCCACTTCAACCGCCCGGCCGTCGCACCCTGCAAGAACGGTTGCGCGGATGGCGGCGGGATCTTCGCCCCGCGGATTGTCGTCCGTCACGATCACCACGTCCGATCCCGCGCAGGCGGCGGCGCCCATTGGCGCGCGCTTGGCCGTATCGCGATCGCCCCCCGCGCCGACCACGGTGATCAGCCGGGCGCCCACATGGGGCCGCAGCGCGGCGATCGCGGCCGTGATCGCATCGGGAGTATGCGCATAATCGACATAGACCGGCGCTCCGGTACGGCTGATCGCCGCACGTTCCAGCCGCCCCCGCACGGGTTGCAGGCGCGCCAGCGCATCGAGCGTGGCCTTCGCATTGCCGCCGCTGGCGATGACGAGCCCTGCCGCAACCAGCGCGTTGGCGACCTGATAGGCGCCGATCAGCGGCAAAGTGACCTTGTACGTCACGCCTTGGTGCACCAGTTCGAGCATCTGGCCCAGTTGCGTGGGCGTGCGGCCGGCAAGGCGGATCGTATCGCCCCGCTCGCCTACGGTCATCGTTGCCAGGCCCCGCGCGGTGGCATGGGCCAGCGCCTTGTCGCTCCACGGATCGTCGGCCCAGACGACAGCGTGGCCATCGTCGGCCACGACCTCGTCGAGCAGGCGCATCTTGGCCGCGAAATAGGCGCCCATGGTGCCGTGATAGTCGAGATGATCGTGGCTGAGGTTGGTAAAGCCGCCCGCCACCACGCGCAGCCCCTCGTTGCGGAACTGCGACAGGCCGTGACTCGAGGCCTCGTAAGCGACATGGCTGACGCCTTCGCGCGCCAGGCCGTGCATGTTGGCCAGGAACGTCACGATATCGGGCGTCGTAAGTCCGGTCGAAACGCTTTCGTCGGCCGTGGTCACGCCAAGCGTGCCGATCGACGCGGCGGCGTGGCCGGCCATGCGCCAGAGCTGACGCGTCATTTCGACTGTCGACGTCTTGCCGTTGGTGCCGGTTACCGCCACGACGGTTTCGGGAACGGGGGCAAAGAACGGCGCGGCAAGGTGCGCGAAAAGGCGGCGCGGGTTGGCATCGACCAGATGCACGGCGCCTTCGACCCGGGCTTGCGGGCGGGCAACCACCGCCACCGCGCCAGCGGCAATCGCGGCGGCAATGAAATCCTCGCCGTTGTGCTGCGATCCGGGGAACGCGCCGAAGACGGTGCCGGGCGCCACTTTGCGGTTGTCGATGGCAAACCCGGTCACGCTGATGTTGGCGGCAGCCTGCGGCAGCACCACGCCGGCAGAGCGGGCCAGCGTCCCCAGCTTCATTCGCCTTCTCCGCTGCCGATCAACGGCGAAAGATCCGAAATGTCCACGTCGCGGCTGGCATCGGGCACCACCCCCAGCAGCGGCCCGATGCGCGGCACCACGCGGCCGACGATGGGCGCCGCATTCCAGGCCGCCGTGCGCTGGCCGGAGGTGGCCGCCGTGGCTTTGGGTTCGTCGAGCATGGCGATCACCACATAGCGCGGCTTATCCATCGGGAAAGCCGCGGCAAAAGTAGCGACCAGCGACGTCTTGCGATAGCCGCCGGCGCCCGGCTTTTCGGCCGAGCCCGTCTTGCCGCCCACGCGGAAGCCCGGCGCATCGGCCTTGCGCCCGGTGCCATCGGCCACGATCATGCGCAAAAGCTGGCGCAGCCGCGCGCTGGTGGCGGCCTTGAACACGCGCGTGCCGGCCGGAACCTGCGCCGGATCGACCTTGTAAAGCGTGGCCGGGCGCCAGATGCCGCCGTTGACCAGCGCGGCATAGGCGCAGGCCAGGTGCAGCGGCGTGACCGCAATGCCGTGGCCATAGCTGACCGTCATCGTGGTGATGCGGCTCCAGTCGCCCGCGGCGTTTTCGCCACGCGGCCAGAGCGGAAAGCCGCGCGCGGGCAGTTCGATCGTCGGACGCTGGTTCATGCCCAGAGCCATCATCGTGCGCTTGAGCAGGGGGCCGCCCAGCTTGTCTGCCACTTGCGCGGTGACGATGTTGGATGAATGGATCAGCGCCTCGGGCACGTTGAGCGAGGCGCCGAAATTGTGGCTGTCGTGAATGGTGCGTCCGGCAATGTGCAAGGGCGCTGCCGGATAGCGCATCGCCAGATCGGTGATGACCCCTGCATCGATCGCGGCGGCAATGGTGATCGGCTTGAACGTGGAGCCGAGTTCGTAAACCTGGTTCGATACGCGGTTGAACACCAGATCGTTGAACGCGCGATCGGACCGGTTGGGATTGAAAGAAGGCAGCGAGGCAAGCGCGATCACTTCGCCGCTATCGACGTCCAGCACGATGCCGGCCGCGCCCTTGGCATTGCTTTCCTGCATGCCGCGCGCCAGTTCGTCTTCCAGCGCGCCCTGAGCCCGGGAATCGAGCGAGAGCGCCACGGGCGTGCCGCGCCGCGCCGGATCGAGCAGGCGCGGTTCGAGCACCTGTTCCATGCCGACATGGCCCTGGCCCGCTTCATCGACATAGCCGAGGACGTTGGCCGCCAGCGAGCCTTGCGGGTAATAGCGCTGGTTCTCGCGCGGGAATTCCAGAGCAGGCTCGCCCAGGGCAAAGACGCGGTTGGCCTCTTCGGGCAGCACGCGCTTGCGCAGATAGCTGGCCCTGCCCGATTTCAGGCGGGCAAGAAGATCGGCATAATCGGCATCGGGAAAGATCTGGAGCAGCGCACGGGCCACTTCCTCGGGCGTCTTCACCAGGGGATTGCCGCTTTCGCCCAGCGCCTTCGGATTGAACCACAGCGAATAGGACGGAAAGGCCCGGGCCAGCGGCACGCCGTTGCGATCGGTGATCTCGCCGCGCGGGGGCAGCAACGCCTCTTCCAGCGAGCGGCGGCCCGGCGCCTGCTCGAACAGGCCCAGCTGGGTAATCCGCAGCAAGGCAGTGAGCGTCAGGAACACGAAGCCGAGCGCCACCACCAGAACGCGCACCTTGGCCACGATCAGCGAGCGCTGACGCACGCTGACAAGCTCGACACGGCCCGTGGCGATCGCAGCCGAGGCGGTAAGCTGGTTCACCGGCTGGTCCTGACGCCTGCCTGGCGATCCCGATGGGCGCCGTTCTGTGCCAACCTGACCGGCGATTTTGCCGAAGCCCTACCCGATGATCCACCCGATGATTTGGCAGCCGTCTTGGTGAGGGCCTTGTCGCTCCTCGGCTCGGCCTTGATCCCGGCCTTGGCGACTTTGGCTGCACCTTTGGACGCGACGGGGGCCTTGACCAAAGTCTTCGGCTTTGCCTTTTCGGCCCCTGCCAGGCGCCTGGCGGACGCGCGGACGACCTTCTCCTTGTCGGTCCTTGCGGCGTGGGTCCTTGCGGCGTCGGTCCTTGCGGCCTTTTCGCCGATGGCACCGGGCTTGCGCGCGCCCGGCGCATGCAGCGTGCCCAGCTTTTCGGCAAGAGTGGCCATCGCCGCGGCGTGATCGCGCGGACGGGCGCCGGGCTTGTCCGGCCCGCTGTCGTCGCGCTCGGCCTCGTGCGTTTCGACCAAGGGTCGCACGGCGCCACTATCACCCGACAGCGCCGGGAAAGCGGCTGCCGCGATCACGCTGTCGTCCACCGTCGCCACCCGGATCGGCGCGGGGGCATCGGGCTCGGCCGGCTTGCTGAGCACCGCGAGCTGCCGTTCGTTTTCTAGGTATTGCCCGGCGACCGGCGCGACATAGCCGAATTCCAGATCGTTCCAGGTCTTGAGCTGCTGCTGGTTGGCACGCGTCTCGAATTCGGTTTCCAGGTACATCTTCTGCTGCTTGAGCGCGACGATCTGGCTTTCCGCGCGGTGTACCTGGCTGCGCAGCGCATTGACCCGGAAAGCAAGAACCATGACCAATGCGCCGCAAACGGCCAACAGCGCCAGCCAGCCGATCGACCGCAGGCGGTGTGCAGACAGCATCATGCCAGGGCACTCCCCACACGGGCGCGGGCCGGTGCGTGCGTCCGCACGGCCCAGCGCAAGGTGGCAGATCGCGCGCGCGGATTGCGCGCTTCTTCCGACGGCCCGGGCCGGATGGCCGCGGATGGTTTTTCGAACACCGCGCCAAAGGCCTGTGCCTGGGGCGGAAGGTGGCGCGAGGCTGCCGGCTGGCTGCCCGCTGCTTCACGCAGGAATTGCTTGACGATACGGTCTTCCAGGCTGTGAAAGCTGACCACGGCGAGCCGCCCGCCCGGTGCGAGCAGGGCTTCCGCGGCATCCAGCGCGGCGCGCAGTTCGTCGAGTTCGCCGTTCACGTGGATGCGCACGGCTTGAAAACTGCGCGTGGCCGGGTCTTTCGACGCGCCGGGGCGATAACCGAGCGCCTTGCGCACCACGGCAGCAAATTGGCCGGTGGTGGAAAGCGGACGCGCTGCGACCACGGCGCGGGCGACCCGGCGCGACTGACGCTCTTCGCCATAGATATAGAGGACGTCGGCGATCTCGGCCTCGTCGGCCTCGTTGAGGAAATCGGCCGCGCTCATGCCCTCTTGCGACATGCGCATGTCGAGCGGGCCGTCACTGGAAAAGGCAAAGCCGCGTTCGCGCCGGTCGAGTTGCATCGAACTGACGCCGATGTCGAGGACGATACCGTCGACTGTCGTGATACCTGCTTGGGCAAGCGCGGCAACCATTTCCGAGAAGCGGCGCTGATGGAGCACCAGACGCGCGTCGCCGGTGGTTTCGGGCCAGGAGCGTGCCGACGCGATCGCGTCGGGATCACGATCGAACGCGTGCACGGTGGCGCCGCATGCCAGGATCGCGCGGGTATAGCCGCCTGCGCCGAACGTGCCGTCGACGATCAGGTCGCCCGCCTGCGGCGCCAGCGCGGCCATCACTTCATCGAGGAGCACGGGAATGTGCGGGGCCGCCGCGGACATCGGCGCAGGCGGCGAGGCAGAGGGCAGCGTGCCGGTCACTTGCGCTTCCCCTTTTGCGCCACTTCGGCCACCAGCGCCCGGCAGGTGGCCTTGGCGCTGTCCCACCCGTTGTCCATTTCGAACAGCACATCGGGCGCCCAGATGGTGAAGAATTCTCCGCCGCCGTGGAAATAGAGCGCTTCTTCCACCCGGGCCTGCTCACCCAGGTGATCGGGCAGAATGAAACGGCCGGATTCATCGAAGCTGGCGCGCAGAAAGCCATAAAGCTGGGCGGCGCGGGTATCGGGGTCGAAGTCTTCCCCGCGCTTGAAGGCCATTTCCTCTTCCCGGGCGATGCGGGCGGGAAAGGTTTCCACGCGGGACAGGCCGAAACCGGTGAGGCAGGGGAACTTGTGATGACGATCGAGGCAGAGCACGCGCTGGCCCTGCGATGCATCGCGGACGGCGGAGCGAAAGTCTGCGGGCAGGACAAAGCGGTTCTTCTCGCCACGCGGCGAGAAGCCTTGCCCCCAATAGTTTGACGGTGCTCCCGTCACGCCCTGTCACCACCTTGCCCGCCCGACAAAACTGCCCGTCGACGGCCGATGTGCGCACACCGGCCGAGCCATCCCCCACGGATGCGACATGAAAGCTTGTCCCCGGTGCCCCATGCTATCGCGGGATAGCCCGGGCGAAAAGGGGAAATTACGGGAAAGAACGTTCGATATCTGATTTAATTAGAGTTTTTTATGCTTTTGACTTGTGATGCACCCACGTGTTCTTGAAACGTTTTCATTATGAAGGCGTTGGAATCGCGTTGATTTTCGAATCATGCCCGTTTTCGATACATTTTCTCCCGCTGTTTCCCGCTGGCGACCCGAAGTGGCGCGCAGGCAGCCCGCGCTTTCCCGCGCGGCGGCAGGCGGCGCAAAACGCAGGCCCTCGGCTCTCGGAAAGGATGCGTCAGGGGTTGGGCTGTTGCTGCGCCGGGGCGGCGCCCACGGGCAGTTCGGGCGCCACGCCCATGTCCACCAGCGGGTCGTTGGCGGCCGTGGCGCTGGCATCGACCGCAGGATCGAGCGCGGCTGCGCTGCTCGCCAGGGCGGCGCGTTCCATGATCACGTTTGCCAGGCTGATCAGCAGGACGATGGCGCCGAGGCCGAACAGGCCTACCTGCAGGCGATGTACCGCCTGGGCGCGCAATTCACGCGGCGAAAGCGGCAGAATGTGAATCGGTGCGACCGGCGCGGCAGACGTGTCCCCGAACGGGGTGACCTTGCGTTCGCGATGGGTGCCGAACAGCGCCATGGCGCGGTCATAGCCTATTGTTCAGGCCGCGGGAAGCAGCCAGGGAAGAATCGGCAGCCCCTTGGCACGCAACCATTCCGGATTGTAAAGCGAGGAAAGGTAGCGAAAGCCGCTGTCGCACAGGATCGTGACCACGCGCGCACCCGGCCCCAGCGCCTTGGCAAGCGCGACCGCCCCGGCCACGTTGATGCCGCTGGAAAGGCCCAGGCACAGCCCTTCTTCGCCAAGCAGCCGCCCGACCCAGTAAAGGCCTTCCTCATCGGAAATGCGATATTGTGTATCGATCGGCGCACCTTCGAGATTGGCCGTGATCCGGCCCTGGCCGATCCCTTCTGCCACCGACGACCCTTCGGCTTTCAACTCGCCATGGGCATAATGGTTGTAAAGCGCCGCGCCATGCGGATCGGCAAGGCCGATGGTGATCGCCTCGTCAAAGGCCTTGAGGCCCATGCCGGTGCCGGCAATCGTGCCGCCGGTGCCCGCCGCGCAGATGAAGCCATCCAGCCGGCCTTCCATCTGCGCCCAGATTTCGGGCGCGGTGCTTTCGATGTGGGCGCGGCGATTGGCGATGTTGTCAAACTGGTTGGCCCAGATCGCGCCGGGCGTTTCTTCGGCGATCCGGCGCGAGGTGTGGACGAAATGATTGGGGTTGGAAAACGGCGCGGCCGGCACCAGCACCAGTTCGGCACGCAGCGCGCGCAGCGTGTCCATCTTTTCGCGCGATTGCGTTTCGGGCATCACGATCACGCTTTTATAGCCCAGCGCATTGGCCACCAGGGCAAGGCCGATGCCGGTATTGCCGGCGGTGCCTTCCACGATCGTGCCGCCGGGGCGCAACTGCCCGCGCGCCTCGGCGTCTCGCACGATCCACAGGGCGGCGCGATCCTTGACCGAGGCACCGGGATTGGCGAACTCGCACTTGCCATAGATTTCGGCGCCGGCCGCCGCGCTTGGCCCGGCAAGGCGCACGAGCGGGGTATTGCCGATAAGGGAGAGGCTGTCGGAAGCGGTCGCGGGAACAGTCATGCGATGGGAGGTAAGGCGCGGCGCGGCGATGGGCAACCCAATTGCGCTTGGGGGCAGCAAAGCTATTCGCGTGTCGCGCGGATCGCCGCCCCTCCGGCGAACGGAGCCACGGCCAGGGACACCAGGCTGCAGGCGGCAAGCAGGCCGAGCCCGCCCTCGCCGCCCGGCTGCAACGCCCCCGCCCCGAAGATCAGCAGCGGCACCGCCAGGGGAATCGCGAGCAGGCCGCCCAGCGCCGCGCCGCCGCGCAAGCCGGTGGTCAGCGCCGAAATCGTCACCCCGATGGCAGCCAGGCCTGGCGTGCCCAGCAGCAGGCCCCATTCCACCGTGATCAGTTGCCCGGCATCGAGCGAAAGCAGCCCGGCCGACAGCGGCGCGGCCAGCAGCAACGGCACGCCGAAGCTGATCCAGTGGGCAACGATGCGCACCAGCAACAGCAGTTCTTCCGAAAACCCGCGCAGCGCCCATTGATCGAACATGCCGGCTTCGACATCGGGCTCGATCAGCCGGTCGAGCGGAAGGATCGCGGCGAGCAGGGCCGCGACCCAGATCACCCCCGCCCCGGTGCGCGACAGCAGGCGTATATCCGGCCCTACGGCAAAGGGATAGAGCATGGCAACGGCAAGAAAGAACAGCAGCGGCAAGGATGCCCCGCCGCGGCCTTGGCCGCCACGCAGCAGCATGGCCAGATCGCGCCTGAACAGGGGCCACAGCCGGCCGATCATGCCCAGTCCCGCGCAAAGTCTTCGCGCACGTCCGGGGGCGGGCCAGGGGGCACGTGGTCGGCCAGCGCCAGCGTCTTGAGGCCGGCAAGGGACAGCGGCTGATGCGAGGCGATCACGGCCAGGCCGCCGCCCGCCAGGTGGGCCGCGATCGCATCGTGGGCCTTGGCCACCCAAGCCGTATCCAACCCGTTCAGCGGCTCGTCAAGCAGCCAGATCGGCGCCCCGGTGGCAGCCATGCGGGCCAGCGCGGCGCGTTTCTTCTGTCCGGTCGACAGAAAGCGCACGGGAACATCGGCCAGATCAGCCAGGCCGAAAGGATCGCCCGTGGCCGGTGCCGTACCGTCGATCGCATGCCAGAAAGCCAGCGCCCGGCCCAGCGGCAGATGCGCATCGAGCGCCAGCCGCTCGTCCATCAGGGCCACCCTGCCCTTTCGTTCGACCGTCCCGGCAAAGGGCCGCATCAGGCCCGCCAGAATGCGGATCAGGCTGGTCTTGCCAATGCCGTTGGCGCCCACAAGATGCAGCACGTCGCCCGCCGCCGCGGCGATGTTCACGCCCCGAAACAGGATGCGCCCTCCCCGTCGGCAGGCAATGTCACGGGCAGCGAACGACGGGGCGATCATGACGTCAGGCTGTAACCTCGCGGCCTGAACGCCGCAACCGGCGTCGCAAGGCGCGCGGCGCCCAGCGCGCGGCAAACGCCAGGCGCCGCGCCGTCGGGCCGATCAGCGTGTGCAGCTGCCTGCCGTGCACGGCGCGCCAGGCTGCCTGGGCGACGATGTCGGGAGACATGACCTCAAGGCCCTGGCGGTCGGCCACGTCGCGGATCGTGCCCGGGGTGGCTCCGTTGGGCGCGCGATCGAGCAGCGGCGTGGCAACGAAGCCGGGCATGAGGCTGCGCACGGCGATGCCATCGCCTGCCCATTCGGCATCCAGCGCTTCGGTCAAGGCGCGCAGGCCCGCCTTGGTGGCGGCATAGACGGAGGTCCCCGGCGTACCATGGAGTGCGGCGGCGCTGGCCGTGGTGAGCAGACAGGCGCCTTGCCCCGCAGCCTTGAGCCAGGGATAGGCGGCACGGGCGCCAAGAATCGCCCCGGTCAGGTTGACGGCGACAACGTGCTCGATCTCGGCAACGCTGCACTCCGCCAGACGGCCGCCCAGCGGCAGGCCGGCATTGTTGGCCACCACGTGGATCGCGCCGCCGCCGGCCTGCGCAGCGGCGGCCAGCGCTGCTTCCCATGCAGAAGCATGGCGCACGTCGAGCCCGTGGGCGGACCATCTGCCCGCCGGCAGCAAGGCCCCGGTCTGCGCCATCCCCTCGTCATCGACATCGGCGAGCGCGACGAACCAGCCGGCGGCCGCGAAGCGCCGGGCAATGGCACGGCCGATACCCGATGCTCCGCCGGTGACGAAGATGCAGCGGGTCACTCTACCGATCACAGCGCCGGATTGGCATAGCAATGCCAGGTAAACAGCGCGAGTGCGCCGCGATGCGGGCGCCACGGCTCTGCAAGAGCGCGCGTCTTGCGTTCGGTCGGCCGTTCGGGCAGACCCAGCAGCTTGCCCAGCCCCACCTGCACGGCAAGGTCTCCGGCCGGCCAGATGTCGGGCCGTCCTTCGGCAAACAGCAAATAGATCTCGGCCGACCAGCGCCCGATGCCCTTGATCTGCACCAGTTGCGCAATTGCGGCTTCGTCATCCTCGGGCAGGGCGGCCAGATCGAGTTCGCCCGACACCACCAGTTCGCACAGCGAGCGGGCATAGCCCTGCTTCTGGCGCGAAAGACCGCAGGCGCGCAGGGCATCGAAATCGGCCCCCAGCACGGCCGCCGGGGGCATGTCCGGACCCAGCGATGCTTCGAGCCGCGCCCAGACCGCGGCGGCGGCGGCAACGCTCACCTGCTGGCCCACGATCGTCCGCAACAAGGTGCGATAGCCGGCTTGGCGGATGCGCGGCGCGGGATAGCCGACCTTGGCCAGGGCCGCGGCGAACGCCGGATGCTGCGTTGCCAGGTGATCGAGGCCGGCGGTGATCGCGTGCTGTGAAAGTCCCATGTGGCGTGGCATCCCTTCGCACTTGCCAATATTTTTCGGGGGCATTAGCAGCCGCGACGAAGGGCGAACAGAGAGCGATGCGAATCCCGCCCGCCATGAGGAGCATTTGCCAATGCCGAAGCTTGTTGTCGTCGATCGTGCCGGCGCGGAAAAGACCATCGAAGTGGACAGCGGCCTGACCGTGATGGAAGCCATTCGCGACAACGGCTTTGACGAGCTGCTGGCGCTGTGCGGCGGCTGCTGCTCTTGCGCCACCTGCCATGTCTATGTCGACGATGGTGGCGAGGCGCTGCCCGCGATGAACGGCGACGAGAACGACCTGCTCGACAGCTCGGACCATCGCAACGCCAATTCGCGCCTGTCGTGCCAGTTGCCCGTGCTCGACGGTCTTAAAGTGACGATCGCGCCCGAAGATTGATTGCCGGCGGATCCGCCATCGGAGCGCGCCGGGCATCGACCTGGCGCGCTTCCGTTCACGGTGCTTGGAGTGCGAGACCCGCGGTTTCGGGCAGCCCGGTCATGAGATTGAGCGACTGGACCGCAGCGCCGCTGGCCCCCTTGCCCAGATTGTCGAGCCGGGCGACAAGGCGCGCCTGGGCGCCGTTTTTGCTGCCGATGACGCTGAGGTCAAGGCCATCCCAGCCCCTGACGTCGCGGCGCATCAGGAGTTCCCCTGCCTCGGGCGCGCCCATGGCAACGCTGACCACCGGGCTGCCGGCGTAGAAATCCGCCAGCGCCTGGTAAAGCATCGCCGGTGTTGCCGCCCCCGGCATGGCTTCGAGCGAAAGCGGCACTTCGACGATCATGCCGCGCAACGCCGGCACGACGGCCGGGCTGAACAGCGGCGCCACCGATAGCCCGGCATAAACCGTCATTTCCGGCACATGCTTGTGCCCGAAATCGAGGCCATAGCCGCGCCAGGCGATATCGGTGTCTTGCTCGAACCGGGCAATCAGTGCCTTGCCCCCGCCCGAATAGCCCGACACCGCATGAACCACATAGGGCCAGTCGGCCGGCAGCAAGCCGGCGCGCACCAGCGGTGCAACCAGGGCGATGAAGCCGGTGGGATAGCACCCGGGATTGGAAACCCGGTAAGCATCGCGCACAACCCCGCGCCCCACCAATTCCGGAAAGCCATATGTCCAGCCATCGGCAACGCGATGCGCGGTCGAGGCATCGATCACGCGCGTGGCATTGTTGGCGATCATTGCCACGGCGGCACGCGCCGCATCGTCTGGCAGGCACAGGATTACCACGTCGGCCGCGTTGAGCGCCTCGGCACGGGCGGTATCGTCCTTGCGGCGCGCATCATCGAGCGTGATCAGCGCGAATTCGCGCCGCCCCGCCAGCCGCTCGGCGATTTCGAGACCGGTGGTGCCGGCCGCGCCGTCGATGAAAACCCGGGTGGTCATGGCAATTGCTCCAGCGCGGACAGCGGCAGATAGCCCACCAGGCCGCCCTGATCGGACGCCTGGCCCCAGGCCCAGCCCCCGGCCATGTCGAGCACGGCGAACGTTTCGCCCACAGGCAGTTGCGTCAGCACCTCGGCATCCTCGCGGCCGGCCTTGCGCAGCGGCGCGACCGCTTTCAGACGGTGCGGCATGGGCACGGCATAGTGGGGCACGAACACGCGGCCGGCCAGGCGGATATGCGCGAGATCGCCGCGCACCGGCTGGCGCAGCGGATCGACCCTGGCTGAAGGACCGGATAGCGCCAGTTCTCCCTCGGGCGCGGTGGCCGGGAAAACGACATGGGCAAGATCGGATTCGGCAGACAAGGTGGCTTCCCGGACATTCGCAAAGGCGGGCGCTTAGCCGCCCTTGCCCGGCGATTCAAGTTCCGCCCCCAAAACCCGGTCATGCCGGACGCGGTGATGCCCAGCCGCTCAGGCCGTGGCGTAGCGCGCCTGCAGGAACCCCCAGGCGGCGCGCAGACCCAGAGCTTCGCCGCCCTTGGGCCGGCCCGGCCGCGCCACCGGCCGCCAGGCGAAGGTATCGAGATGCAGCCAGTCGATCCCCGTCCCGACGAAGCGGTCAAGGAACAGCGCCGCCACGCTGGCGCCGGCAAACCCGTTGCTGGGCGCATTCTGCAGATCGGCCACATCGGATTTCAGCCAGTCGCGATAGCTCTCGTGCAGAGGCAGCGGCCAGCAGGGGTCGTCACGCGCGATGCCTGCGGCCAGAAGCGCGCCGGCGCTGTCCTCCCGCCGGGCGAACAGCGCCGGCAGATCGGGACCCAGCGCCACGCGCGCCGCGCCGGTCAGCGTTGCGAAATCCACGATCAGCTCGGGCTTGCCCTCGCTCGCGCGGGCCAGGGCATCGCCCAGTACCAGGCGCCCCTCGGCATCGGTATTGGTCACTTCCACGCTCAAGCCGCGGCGCGTGCGGAGAATGTCTCCGGGGCGGAAAGCGTTGCCGGCAATGGCATTTTCCACCGCCGGCACCAGAAGGTGCAACCGCACCGGCAGACTCTGACCCATGATCAGCCCCGCCAGCGCCAAGGCATGAGCGGCCCCGCCCATGTCTTTCTTCATCAAGACCATGCCCGATGACGGCTTGATATCGAGCCCGCCCGAATCGAAGCACACGCCTTTGCCCACGATGGCGACGCGAGGCGCCTGGGGATCGCCCCATTCCAGTTCGATCAGGCGCGGCGCATGGCTGCGCGCGGCCGCACGGCCCACCGCATGGATCATCGGATAGTCCCGCTCGAGCGCATCGCCGGCGGTTACGTGGATCGTGGCGTGATGGACCTTGGCCAGGGCGCGGGCCTCTGCCTCGAGCTGCGCGGGGCCCATGTCCTCGGCCGGGGTGTTGACCAGATCGCGCACCATGACCACGGCCGCCGCTTCGGCCAGAACTTGCGGCAGCGCCCGCACCGCCCCGGTCAACAGCACGCGCGGGCCGGTTTCGCGCCCTTCGCTGCGATAGCGATCGAACCGGTATTGCGCGGTGATCCAGCCATGCAGCGCCCGTTGTGCTTCGATCCCGCCGACCAGGCGATACATGCCGGCCGGCAGGCGCTCGGCAGCACTGGCCAGGCACCAGCTCGACAGGCTGGCGCGATCGGCGACGCCCGCCACCGCCAGCCAGCTCTCGCCGTCGCCCTCGGGCACCACCGCCACTTCGCCGGGTGCCCCTTCGAAGCGCTGCGCCGCAAGCAGCGCGCGGGCGCGGCCGTTGCAGCTACGCAGCCATTCCGGCAGACCGGCCTTGTCGATTATGTGCAGGGCAATCGCGTTCTGCTCGCGATCGGGCTGGATCAACGCATTCTTGTCAGTCATCGTGCGCGCAGCTTGGCGCAGGTCGGTGCCAATATCGAGAGGGAAAATACCTGCCATGCCCCGCGCCCCCTTTGCCCCGCACGGCCACGCCGGCGCCGCCACGATCGCGTTTCTCGTGCTGGCGGCATGCCACCGTCCGCCCGTCGCGCCATCGGCGGGACCTGGGAACGACAGCGCCCACGCCGGCGCCACCGCATCAGCGACGGATGGCGGCACGCACGTTGCCCGGGCGCGCCGGGCATCCGCGGGTGGGCACGCGGTGGCGGAAAGCAACGACAGCATCGAGTTCGGCTATTCATGGCCAGCCGCCGCGGATGCCCAGCCGGCGCTGCGGGCGCGGCTCGCCGCCGACGAGGCCAAGGCGCGCGCGGCGCTGCGGCAGGAAGCGGACGAAGCCCGGGCGGATGCGGCCAGAGGGGGCTATCCGTACCGCCCGCTGGCGCATTGGCAGGAATGGCAGGTGGTGGCCGATCTGCCGGGCTGGCTCAGCCTGTCGAGCCTGGTTGGCCACAACGGCGGCGGCGCCCATCCCAACTATGGCTATGCCGCCATCCTGTGGGACAAGGCCGCCGGGCAGGAGCGCCAGGCGATCGACCTGTTTACCGCCCGCGCCGCACTGACCGGCGCGATCCACGCCGATTTCTGCAAGGCGCTGAACGCGCAGCGCACCAGGAAGCGCGGCGGCCGGGCGAGCCTTGGCGGCGATAGCGGCTTTGACGCCTGTATCGATCCCCTGGCGCAGACGCTGATCCTGGGATCGCGCGGCGGCAAGGCGTTCGATCGCATCGGCTTCCTGATCGCGCCATACGAAGCCGGCCCTTATGCCGAGGGCAGCTATGAGGTGACCCTGCCGGTAACGCCGGCGGTGCTGGCGGCGGTGAAGCCGGAATGGCGCGGGGCTTTTGCCTTGGCTTCACCGCTGTAGCGAGAGCCCGGATCAGGTCCGGGGCACGGATTTCGTGGCATTCTGCATCCCAGACGTGACCCCCAGACTTGAACCTGGGTCCCGCTCGCCGGTCTGGATTGGCAATTTCGCGCGATCCGCGCTATCTAACGGCGATGACCGATTATGTGACCATTGACGATACCGAAACGGTCCTGCGCGACGGGACGATCAAGCTGCATGGCCCGGCCGGTTTTGCCGGCATGCGCAAGGCCGGGCGGCTGGCAGCCGAAATTCTCGACGCTCTGGTGCCGCTGGTGAAGCCCGGCGTGGCGACGGCGGCGATCGACGATGTCGTCCGCCAGATGACGCTCGATGCCGGCGCCGTGCCGGCGACGCTCGGCTATCGCGGCTATACCCATTCGTGCTGCATCTCGATCAATCATGTGGTGTGTCACGGCATTCCTTCTGACCGGACGTTCCGGGACGGCGATATCGTCAATATCGACGTCACGCCGCTGCTCGATGGCTGGCACGGCGATTCCAGCCGCATGTACCTGGTCGGTGACGTGCCGCTCAAGGCGCGGCGCCTGGTCGACGTGACGTATGAATGCCTGATGCTGGGCATCGAGCAGGCCCGCCCGGGCGCCCGGCTTGGCGATATCGGCGCGGCGATCCAGGCGCATGCCGAAAAGCAGCGCTATGGCGTGGTGCGCGATTTCTGCGGCCACGGCCTGGGCCGCCTGTTCCACGATGCGCCCGAAGTGATCCATGCCGCGCGCGCCGGAACGGGGCCCGTGCTCAAGCCCGGCATGTTCTTTACGATCGAGCCGATGATAAACCTGGGCAAGCCGGCGGTGAAAATCCTGGACGACGGCTGGACGGCGGTGACGCGCGATCGGTCGCTTTCGGCCCAGTTCGAGCACTCCATCGGCATCACCGAGGACGGCTGTGAAATTTTCACGATCAGTCCGGACGGGCAGCATAAGCCGCCGTATGCGTCATGAAGCCATTAGTGCTGCCTGTTTTTTAGGCAGCGCATGCCTTTAATTTGAGCATTTTTACGTCGCATTTGCGCAACAACCCGCATGCCTTTATTCCGCTTAGGGTTGCTTTCTTTCTTTGCCTTGCATTTCCCGCTTTCGCCCCGGAAGGCAATCGCCTAGGGCAATGTGCTTAATGGTGGCACGATTCTTGTTAGGATCGACGCTGCGGAAACGAGGAGCGTGCGTCTGCCCACCGAACGCGTGTGCAGCGCCATCAGGTGCAGGGGTCAGGAACCGGTGAAGAAGATCGAAGCGATCATCAAACCCTTCAAGCTCGATGAAGTGAAGGAAGCGCTGCACGAGATTGGCGTTTCGGGCATCACCGTAACCGAAGCCAAGGGTTTCGGCCGCCAGAAGGGCCATACCGAGCTTTACCGCGGCGCTGAATATGTCGTCGACTTCCTGCCGAAGGTTAAGCTGGAAGTGGTGGTGGGCGACGCGCTGGTCGATCGCGTGGTCGAGGCCGTGGCCGCCGCCGCACAGACCGGTCGCATCGGCGATGGCAAGATTTTCGTGATCCCCATCGAAAGTGCGCTGCGCATCCGCACCGGCGAGCGCGACAACGACGCGATCTGATCGGATTTTCGCCGGGCGGCGGGCGGTTCGTCCGCGTGCCATCCGGCAACGATGCGGGGGTGGCCTTCGGACGGGCGGCCTCCTTTTCCAACCCCCTGACGCCCGCACGCACAGAATGGCGGGCAAACAGAAGGACCAGCGATGGCAAGTGCAAAGGACATCCTCGGCCGTATCAAGGAAGAGGAAATCGAGTGGGTCGATCTCCGTTTCACGGACCCCAAGGGCAAGTGGCAGCACCTCACGATGGTGTCGTCGGTGCTCGGCGAGGACGAGTTGGAAGACGGCCTCATGTTCGACGGTTCGTCGATCGAAGGCTGGAAAGCAATCAACGAATCGGACATGATCCTCAAGCCCGATCTCGATTCGGTCTATGTCGATCCGTTTTCGGCCACGCCGATGCTGATCATCAACTGCGATATCGTCGAACCCTCGACCGGCGAGCTCTATGCCCGTGACCCGCGTTCGACTGCCAAGCGCGCCGAGGCGTTCCTCAAGAGCACCGGCATCGGCGATACCGTCTATGTCGGCCCGGAAGCCGAATTCTTCCTGTTCGACGACGTGAAGTTCTACGACGGCTATGACGGCAACGGCTTCAAGATCGACGACATCGAACTGCCGACCAATTCCGCCAAGGATTATGAAGCCGGGAACCTGGCACACCGCCCGCGCGCCAAGGGTGGCTATTTCCCGGTCGCCCCGGTCGACAGCTGCGTCGACATCCGCGGCGAAATGGTTTCGACCATGATCGAAATGGGCCTGCCGTGCGACAAGCACCACCACGAAGTGGCTGCAGCGCAGCACGAACTGGGCCTGACTTTCGGCACCCTGGTGCAGACCGCCGACCGCATGCAGATCTACAAGTACGTGGTGCAGCAGGTGGCCCAGGCCTATGGCAAGACGGCCACGTTCATGCCCAAGCCGATCATGAAGGACAACGGTTCGGGCATGCACACCCACATGTCGATCTGGTCGGAAGGCAAGCCGCTGTTTGCCGGTAACGGCTATGCCGGCCTGTCGGATCTGTGCCTTTACTACATCGGTGGCGTGATCAAGCACGCCAAGGCGCTCAACGCGTTCACCAACCCGACCACCAACAGCTACAAGCGCCTGGTGCCCGGCTATGAAGCGCCGGTGCTGCTGGCTTATTCGGCCCGCAACCGTTCGGCCTCGTGCCGCATTCCCTATGGTGCCGGCACCAAGGCCAAGCGCGTGGAATTCCGCTTCCCCGACGCCATGGCCAACCCCTACCTCGCCTATGCCGCGCTGCTGATGGCCGGCCTCGACGGGATCAAGAACAAGATCCACCCGGGTGAAGCGATGGACAAGAATCTCTACGATCTGCCGCCGGCCGAACTCGCCGCCGTGCCGACCGTGTGCGGTTCTCTGCGCGAGGCGCTGGACTCGCTGGCTGCCGACCATGACTTCCTGCTGGAAGGCGGGGTGTTCACCAAGGACCAGATCGAAGCCTATATCGAGCTCAAGTGGCCCGAAGTCTATCGTTGGGAAACGACGCCTTCGGCCGTCGAATTCGACATGTACTACAGCTCGTAACGAACACGGCAGCGCTGCTGCGGCGGCATTGCCAAGGATCGGCGCCCGGATCACAGCGATCCGGGCGCTTTTTCGTGCTATCGATGTTGCAATGCAAAAGTTATCCACAGGCAGGATGAACGCGGGATAAACGGTTGGCCAATTGCGGCGAACTGCGGGAACCCGGGGTTCGCAAACAGCCCGCGTTCCCTAAGGTGCAGGCCATGCTTCGCACCGCTCTTGCCATCCTGGCCGTTTTTGCATCGCTTGCTGCACTGCCGCACGAGGCCCAGGCCCGGCTGCAGTGCGTGACATATGCCCGGCAGGTTTCCGACGTGCAGCTTTCGGGCAATGCGCGCGACTGGTGGGGCAATGCAGCCGGTTCCTATGCCCGCGGGCAGGAGCCAAGGGCCGGTGCCGTGCTGGCGTTTCGTGCTTCCTCCTCGATGCCCTATGGCCATGTCGCAGTGGTGAGCAAAGTGGTCGATGCGCGCCATGTGATGATCGACCATGCCAACTGGTCGCGCCCCGGCATGATCGAACGCGGCGTCATGGCGGTGGACGTGTCAGCCGCAGGCGATTGGTCGGAAGTGCGAGTATGGTATGCGCCGACCCGCTCGCTCGGCCTGCGCCCCTCGCCGGCGTTCGGTTTCATCTACGCGCATCGCGGCACGCAGACCGCGCAGATCGATCCGGCGGTTGCGCTTCCCGATGGTCAGGCGCGGGGCTGATAGCTTTGCTACTGCCGAAGCAACGAGCCGCCCGATTTCGGGCGGTTTTTTCTTAACCCAAAGACCGGCCGTTCCATGGCGTGCTGCCGGAACAGCTCGCTTAACGTCGCAATATGTTCCTGACGAACTCACTAGGTTTCGTGGACAAAGGTTGACAACGGACTCGCTGCTTGATTCAAGGCTGTCTTTTGGAGGCGGCGTTGGGCGAGCGGATTGGTTTGAGGGACGACGAGTGGGCAATAATCTCGCAAT